>CALGIL010000279.1 GCA_937914895.1 uncultured Angelakisella sp. | reverse complement strand
CAAAAAGGAACAAAAGAAAAAAGCCAAACGAAAAGCGTCCTGTGTCCCACCCGCAAAGGGGAGGTTCACAGGGCGCTTTTCCCGGGTCTTGGCGGACAGTCGCTGTCTATGACCGGCGCCCCCTTTTGGGCGGAGGAAGCAGCCATGCCGCGCAGACGAAGCCCGCCACCGCGGCGGCCACCAGCCCCATGCCGATCCAGAAGCCGATGTTGATGTGCAGAAGGGTCATGGTCTTTCGCTCCTTTCGTTTTTACTTGCCTGGTGCCGGCGGGGCCGCCTTACAGCAGCTCGCCATAGCGCCTGACGTAGGCTTTTTTAATGGTGGTAATCAGCGCCATATACAGAATGACGGTCAGCAGCAGAAAGGGCCAAAACGCCCAGGGCAGGGCGGCCAGTTCCAGCATCCGGCCAAAGTCGGTATAGGGGATGGCGCTAAGCAGGGCGATGCCGGCGCAGGTCAGCAGGGACACCTGGGCCGAGGCCCGGCTTTGCAGGAAGGGGATTTTGGGGGTGCGGATCATGTGGATGACCAAAGTCTGGGTCCACATGGACTCCACAAACCATCCGGCCTGGAACATGGCCACATACAGGGCCCGGGCGGCCGTGTCGTCCCGGGGGATGGCGCCGTACAGCACCCCGCCGGAGGCAAACATGGGGCAGAGGATGAAGTACAGCACCAGGTAGGTGGTGATGTCAAACACCGAGCTGACCGGCCCCAGCCAGAGCATGAAGCTGCCCACCGAGGAGGCATCCCAGGTCCGGGGCACCCGCAGATATTCCTCGTCCACGTTGTCCCAGGGGATGGCTATGCAGGCAATGTCGTAAATCAGGTTCAGCAGCAAAAGATGGATGCTCATCATGGGCAGAAAGGGGAGGAAGGCGCTGGCCACCAGCACCGAAAAGGTGTTGCCGAAGTTGGAGGAGGCGGTCATCTTGATATATTTAATCATGTTGGCATAGGTCTTGCGGCCCTCGACGATGCCCTCCTCCAGCACCATCAGGTCCTTTTCCAGCAGGATGATGTCGGCGCTTTCCTTGGCGATGTCTACGGCGGTATCCACCGAGATGCCGATGTCCGAGGCCTGCATGGCCGCGGCGTCGTTGATGCCGTCCCCCATATAGCCCACGGTGTGGCCGTTTTCCCGCAGCAGGCGCACCACCCGGGCCTTTTGGTCGGGGGAAAGCTTGGCGAATACGCTAGTCTCCTCGGCGGCCTGTTTCAGCTCCTCGTCAGTCATAGCCTCCACGTCGGCGCCCAGCAGCAGGCGGTCCACCGGCAGGCCCACCTGGCGGCAGATGCAGCGGGTGACCTTGTCGTTGTCCCCGGTGAGGATCTTGGTGGTGACGCCGTACTCCGCCAGGGTCTTTATGGCCTTTGCCGTGGTGGCCTTGGGCGGGTCCAAAAAGGCCAGATACCCAATGAGCACCATGTCGGCCTCGTCTTTTACACCAAAGGCCCCCACGGGGGAGGGCTCCGTCTTTTGGGCCACCGCAATCACCCGCATCCCGTCGTCATTCAGGTCGTCCACCGTCACCAGAATGTCCCGCCTAAGCTCCTCGGTAATGGGCTCCACCCGGCCCTGGTACTCCACATGGCTGCAGATGCCCAGCATCTCCTCCACCGCGCCCTTGGTAATCATCTGGGTCTTGCCGGTTTTGTCCTCCACCACCACGCTCATGCGGCGGCGGGTAAAGTCGAAGGGGATCTCATCCACCTTGCGGTAGGCATCGGCCAGACCCTGCAGGGCGGGGTCCCCCTCCTCCTCCCGGGTGCGGCGGATAATGGCCAAATCCATCAGATTTTTCAGCCCCGTCTGGTAGTGGCTGTTAAGGAAGGCGTGGCGCAGCACCCGGGTGTCCTCGTTGCCGTGGACGTCCATGTGGTACTGCAGCACCACCTTGTCCTGGGTCAGGGTGCCGGTTTTGTCAGTGCACAGGATGTCCATGGCCCCAAAGCTTTGGATGGAGTTTAAGCTTTTGATGATGGTCTTTTTTTGGGACATGGACACCGCCCCCTTGGCAAGGCAGGTGGTGACAATCATGGGCAGCATCTCCGGGGTAAGCCCCACGGCGATGGAGACGGCAAACAGGAAGGCGGCCAGCCAGTTCCCTTTGGTGATGCCGTTAAGCACAAACACCACGGGCACCATTACCGCCATAAAGCGGATGAGGACCCAGGACACCGAGGTAACGCCTTTTTCAAAGCTGGTGGGGGCAGGGTCGGCGGCCACGGATTCGGCCATGGAGCCAAACACCGTGTCGTCCCCCACCGCCACTGCCACCACGGTGGCCGAGCCGCTGATGACATTGCTGCCCATAAAGGCAAGGTTTTGACAGTCCATGGGGGTGTCCGGCCGGGCCGGGGGGGCGTCGGGGAGCTTTTCCAGGGGCTCGCTTTCGCCGGTCAGGGCCGCCTGGCTGATAAACAGGTCCTTGGCCGCCAGCACCCGGACGTCGGCGGGCACCATGTCCCCGGCGGCCAGGCGGACAATGTCCCCCACCACCACCTCCTCCAGGGGAAGCTCCCGGGGGCCGGCACCCCGGCGCTCCACGTTGGTGGTGGTGGTAATCATCTCCAGCAGCTTTGCGGCGGCGTTGCCGCTGCGGGTCTCCTGGACAAACTGCAATACCCCCGACACGGCCACCATGCTGAGGATGATGACCACGGTGATAAAGTCCGCCTCCTCCGGCATTCCCGCCCGGATGGGCATATAGATGTCGGTGACGGCCGACACCAGGGCCAGCAGCAGCAAAATGGCGGTAAAGGGGCTCATAAAGGCCCGGGCGATGCGTTTTGGCAGCGGGTTTTTCCGCTGGTGGGTCACCCGGTTGGCGCCAAAGGCGTCGCGGCTTTCGTCCGCCTCGTCCTCGGTCAGGCCCTGGGGGGTGGTGCCCAGCTGCACCAGCAGGCGGTCGGCGTCGGTGCCGGACGCGGCGTACAGGTTTTCGTACATGGCCTCCCGGCGGGCCTTTTGCTCCTCCGCCTTTTTGGCCGAAATTTTCTTGTAACGGTTGTTGCTCATGGGTTTTTACCTCCTTGTTATGGGTCGCCCCACAAATTTGGGGAGGCAGTCAGCTTGCGCAAGGGCCGGGTCAGGCCAAACGGCACGGAATGAACACCCTGGGTGTTCCCCCGGCCGGTCGGTCGTCCGAAGTCTTGCCACTGCTGCCTGTGTCCATTCCAGTCACCTCTCTTTATCGTGATTTCAGCGGCGCCGGGGCGCCTGGTCACTCCTTAGCATTTCCCGGGAAAAACACAAAATCCACCGCCGCACCTTTCAGGGCACGGCCGCAGGGGCCGCACCCGGTTCAGGCATGACGATGGATCGCCGGTGCTTTGGCATCGGCTTCAGGCGCGCAGACGGACGGAAGAAAGCTCCCGTGCCGCCCGTTCAAAACGCTGTCGCATCGTCAAACTTCGGCCTGCTGTCTCTCCGTCCATCTTCTCACCTTCCTTTCTTTTGCCGGGGGCTTTGTCCGGCAGCGGCCGGGATAAACAAAAAATCCCACACCGGCTCACGCGGCATGGGAAGCTTTCCTTCATCCGGCGCGCAAAGCCGCGCCGGACGCCACCGTATGAGCTTTAGCCTTCCCGGGCGGTGAAGTTGCGTTAGATGATACCTTCTGTTTCGATATCGCCTGTTCAAACCATCTGGCAGTGTCTCCACTGCTTCGCGGCAGCAACCCATATCCCTGGAGTAGCCTTACCTACCGGAACCTATTCTGTTCCTTATTATTATACGCTTTGGGCCGTCCTTTTGTCAACGCGGCGCCCGGGGTTTTTCTACAAAAAAGTAATGTTTTCCCCTCTTTGGGGTGGGTGAGCTCTCCACTGGGGGCAAGGCTTTTGTCCCTTCCTTTACGGCGCGGCGGGCACCTCGTACAAAAAGACAGTCTGCCGCCGCTGTTCCCCTTCCCGCAGAGCGCCGCTGAAGGCCACAAAGCGGCCGTCGTCCGAAATCGAGAGACTGTTAAAATAGGGTGGGTCGTCGGGTTCCGGGGGTTGCTCCGGCACAAATGCAAAGCGCTGTTCCAGCGTATCCGCCTCATAGACGGCAATGCCGGTCAGCAGGATTCGCTGGGCCTCCGCGTCCTCCCCGGTGGAAAGGGCCGCCAGCCGGCGGGCGTTCGGGCTCATGCCAAGGGCTTCTGTCCCCACGTCCAGCTTCGTAAAGGTCCCGGCGGCAGCGTCCAGCAGGACGGCATAAGTGCCGTCGGTGCCATAGGCCCGGCCGTCCTGCCAAAACAGGGCCTTGCCGCCCCCCAGGCAGCGGGGCACCCCGGTAAACCTCCCGGAATAGTCGCTGTCAAACAGGGCCTGACCGGTCAGCACATTGTAGGCGCCGATGCCGGGGGTGCCCACGGGGTTTGGGTTGCAGGTGGCCGCAAAAAACACCCACTCCCCGTCAAACACATGGGTCCAGATGCCGCCGGGGTAGTCCGGCGCCACATCCTGCACCCGGAATTCGGCCGCCTCGCCGGTTTCGGTATTCAGGACGGCAATTTCCCGCTGGTCGTACAGCAGCAGTCTGCCGTCCGACGCGGGAATGGCCGGACGGTCGCTTTGGTGCTGGGCCAGGGCCTTAAAATGCCGGTCGTACAGGGTGACCAGGTAATCCCCCTCGCCCCGCCGCTCCACGGCATAAAAAAGCCCGCCCCCCAGGGGCCGGATAGCCTCGGCGGAGCGGCCCAGCACGGTTTTTTGGGCGCAGTCGTACAGGACGGCCCCCCGGTCGTCCCACAGCAGCAGGCCGGCCTCGGTCATCTGGCACTGCAAATCCGCCGTGCGCCCCGAAAACAGGGCCGCGCCCAGGTCGATTAGGCCGTCCACGGTGGCGGCACCGCCGCCCGCGGACCCCTCGCTCTGCCCCCCGTGGGACGGGGGCGGCGGGACGGTGGGGGGCGTTTTTTCCTCCCCGCCGCAGGCGGACAAAACCATGGCGGCGCAGACGGCCGCCAGCAGCAGCGTAAATCCCTTGTTCATGGGCGCCCCCTCCCGTTGCTTGGCACGGTGCCTACTCCTCCCCGGGGTAACGGATCTCCCCGGCGGGGGACACCTCCATGGGAATAATGGTGTTGCGGGTATATCGTATGATGCTCTTAAGGCGCGGCGCCTCGCCGGGGGCGTAAAAGGTGTAGGCCACGCCCTCCTTTTTGGCCCGGGCGGTGCGCCCGATGCGGTGGGTATACGTCTCGTTGTCCTGGGGGATGTCGTAGTTGATCACCGCGTCGATGTCATTGACGTCAATGCCCCGGGCCGCCACGTCGGTGGCCACCATAATGGGCAGGTTGCCGTCCTTAAAGGTCTTCATAATGGCGTTCCGGGCGCTTTGCATCATGTCCCCGTTGATGCAGTCGGCGGGCCAGCCCTGGGCCTTTAACATCTCGCTGAGGGACTGGGTGCTGTATTTGGTGTTGCAGAAGATAAGCACCCGCTGAAAGCCCCCGTGGTGCATGACCCAAAGGAGGTCGTTAAACTTCTTTTTGCCGGTGGTCATCAGGCTGTACTGGGTAATCTTAGGCTTGTTGTCGTCCACGGCCTCCACCGTCAGCTCCACCGCGTCGGTTTGGTACATCCAGCCGATGTCCATCACCTCCCGGGAGATGGTGGCCGAAAACATGACCATCTGCCTGCGGCTTTTGACCCGGTCCAGAATTTTGCGGACGTCGGGCATAAAGCCCATGTCCAGCATCTCGTCGGCCTCGTCCAGCACCACCGTGGTCACCCGGCGCAGGTCCACCGTCTTGTGGCTCATGTGGTCCAGCAGCCGCCCCGGGGTGGCCACCACAATCTGGGCCCCGGCCTTCAGGGCGGTCACCTGCTTATTCATGGGGGCGCCGCCGTACACGGCCACCACCCGTACCTCGGGCAAAAACCGGGCCAGGGCCCGAAATTCGTCCACAATCTGGGTGCACAACTCCCGGGTGGGGCACAGCACCAGGGCCTGGGCGTGCTTTGCCTCCCGGTCCATGTTTTGCAGAATGGGAATGCCAAAGGCGCAGGTCTTGCCGGTGCCGGTGGGGGCCTTGGCAATCACCTCCCGGCCCTCCAGCATGACGGGGATGGCCTTTTTCTGTATCTCGGTCATCTCGGTAAAACCCATCTCTCCGGCGGCACGCCTCAGCTCGTCCAATATGGGCAGTTCTTCAAAGGTGGTCATGTCGGTTCCTTCCTGTCGCGCGGCCTTGCCTGCCGCGGTTTATTTTGTGTATTTTTCGTAGACGGCAAGGTACGCGCCGCCAAAGGTGACGCAGGTGATGTCCTCCAGGGGCACCTGGGCCGCCTGCCCGTGCCAGACGCCGTCGGCGTCCACCCGGCGCAGGGTCAGGACGCCGCCCTCCGCCGACTGCACCGTCCCCACATAAAAAAGGGTGTCCTCGGGGGTTTCGCACTCCACCGACAGCCAGCCCCGGTAGCCCTTTTTAATGCCCTCCAGCAGCTGGGCCATGGCGGCGCAGCCCCCCAGCTTGGGCGGGACTGCCTGGCGGTAGACCCCCTCGCCCTCCAGCACCCGGCGGCAGAAGTCATTGTCGTCGTACTGCTCCACATAGGTAATGTCCCGCAGGCGCAGGGCCACAAAGCCGTCCAGAGAAAACTCCCGCTCCTTAGCCAGCACCACCAGCTCCCCGGACAGCAGCACCGGAATGCCCCCATAGTAGGTGCCCCCGATGTCGTCCCGGTACACCACCACCATGTGCTTTTGCTCCCATGCCTCCCGCAGCAGGGTGCGATCCTCTTGCCTCATGTCAGCGTTCCTCCCGCTCGTCTTCAAATTCCCGGTATTCCACCGCCAGCAAAGCGCCGTCCCGCACCGTTACCGTCCCCCGGGCCTCCCGCACCCGGTTGCTGACCCCCAGGGGATAGGCCCCGGTCAGCAGGTGGTCCTCCAGGGGGTATTCCATGCCGGTCAGGGTCACCCGGCAGTCCCCGGCCATGGCAAACAGCGAAAGGTACCCCGCAAACCGCTCCACCGTCCAAGCCTCGTCCCGCAGCACCCGGACGGTGTGCCGGTCGTCCAGCAGCACCCCGTCGGCGCCCCGGTCCTTTAAGTACAGCAGCAGCTGGAGGTTGGCCAGGGTGTGGTCCAGCCGGCCCCCCAGGCCCCCCAACAGGACAAACCGGCCGCACCCCCGGGCCAGGCCCTCTTTGACCGCCAGCAGGGAGTCGGTGTCGTCCTTGCGGACGGGGTACCGGACCACCCGGGGGTCGTCGGGGGCGGGGGCGGAATCAAAATCCCCCAAAATCAGGTCCGGCACAAGGCCCAGCTCCCGGGCCCGCAGGTACCCCCCGTCCGCCGCAATAAGGAGGTCGTCGGGGGCGGGGGCACACCGGGCCAGGGCCCCGGGGCCAATGGCCCCGGCACAGAGGACGACGCATCGCTTCATGGCAGGTCCTCCCCCTGTGCTTCGGGCTTGTCCAGCTGCCACTCTTTGATGTCCTTCAGCTGGTCGTAAAGGGCAAGGTAGCTGCTGTGGCGGCTTTGGGAAATGTCCCCCGCCTCCACCGCCGCCAGCACCGCGCAGCCCTGCTCCACCCGGTGGCTGCACCCGTTAAAGCGGCATTTGTCCAGGTAGGGCCGGAACTCCACAAAGCAGGGGGCAAGGTCGGCGGCCAGCATCCTGCCAAAGCGGAGGAAATCCACCGCCGAAAAACCCGGCGTGTCGGCAATAAGGCCTTCCCCGGCGGCAAACAGCTCCACGTGGCGGGTGGTGTGGCGGCCCCGGCCCAGCTTGCGGCTGATTTCCCCCGTGGCCAGCCCCAGCCCGGGGAACAGGGCGTTTAAAAGGCTGGATTTGCCGGCGCCGGAGTTGCCGCAAAAGGCCGTCAGCCCCTGGGAAAACAGCGCCTTAAGGGGCCCCGTGCCCTCCCCGGTCAGGCTGTTGACGGCGTACACCCGAAAGCCCGCCCGGCCATAGAGGTCCGCCAGCTCCCCCACGTCCCCCAGGTCGGTTTTGGTAAACACCAGCACCACGTCGATGTTCCGCTGGGCGGCAATGGCGGTCAGCGTATCCATGACCAGGGTGTTGGGGGAGGGCTGGACAGCGGACACCACCAGGGCCAGGCGGTCCAGGTTGGCCACCGGCGGGCGGACAAGGGAGTTTTTCCGGGGCAGCAGGTCCACAATGGTGCCCTCCCCCGGGGTGACGGTGGGCTGTACCGTCACCCGGTCCCCCACCACCAGCACCGTGTCGGTCTTGCGAAAAAGGCCCCGCCCGCGGCAGACCAGATCCCCCCCGGGGGTGCGCACCCAGTAAAACCCCCCCTGGGATTTTGTGATGATGCCGTCCGCCCCGGTGCCTTCCCGCTCCTGCTGCGTCAATGCCATCCTCCCATGCCCTCTGTCCTCTGTCAGGCTGTTTACTCAAAATCGGACATTTTATCCACAATCTTGGGGCTGGTGCCGGATTCGAAGTCCACCTCGTTGGCCTGAAGCAGCCGGCCCCCCAGGTAGATGTCCACCCGGGATTTGCCCTCCCCCGTCACGGGGATGCGCACCGACCGCTGGTTGGCGGGCACCACCGTATCCCGGTAGACCTCCTGCCCGTCCATGACGGCGGTCAGGGCCATATCCTCCTCAATGCTCTGGGGCATCAGCACCAAAATGCTGGCGCCCGATTCGGGGATCTGGTCCTCCGAGGCCACCGTCACATACACCACGCTGCCCTGGTCCACCCGGGCGGGGTGCCCCGGCACCTGGCTCAGGACGATGTCCGGCTCCATCATGCTGGCCTCGTACCGCACCGAGATGGTCAGCCCCGCCTCGGTCAGCAGCTCGGTGGCATAGCCGATGTCGTGGCCCACCAGGTCCGGCACCATCACCTTGGCCTTGCCGCTGCCCTTACTGACATAGACGGTCACCGTCTCGCCCGCGGGCAGGCTTTCGTTTTTGCCCGGGTCGGTGTAAATAACCTGTCCCTCGGCCACCGTGTCGTTAAATTCCTCCTGGAAGGTATAGCGCAGGCCCAGCTCGGTCAGCTTTGCGTACACCAGGGTGGCCTCCTGGCCCCCAAAGTCCGGCAGGGTGACGGTCTGGGCGCCGGTGCTCACCTTTACCTTGACGGTAACGCCCTTTTTCACCCGCTTGCCCGAGGTGGGGGACTGCTCGAAGATGACCCCCTTTTCATACTGCTGGTTAAATTCCTGGGCCTCAATTTCAAAGTTGAAGTCGCCGTAGGTGCGGTCCTTGGACACGTCGTTATAGCTCAGCCCCACAAGGGAGGGCATATCCACCTCCGGCACCTTGGAAAAGGGCTTGTTCTGCACCAGCAGCACCCCCAAAAACAGCAGGGTGCCCGCCGCAAAGGCGCAGGTGATGCCAAACAAAACCGACAGCGTCGTTCTTTTTTTGCCCATCCTTTGTCCTTCCCGTCCGCCCCCGCGGCCCCCCCGGGGGGTCTTTTTTCCGTCCCCGGCCCCGGCGGCAGGCTGCTGCTGGGCTGCCGCCTGCCGGGCCGCCCGCTCCTCCTCGTCGGCATAGCCGAACACCGTGGCGGGGTCCTGGGCAAACCGCTCCAGGTCCCCGTACATCTGCCCGGCGGACTGATAGCGCCGGTCGGGGTCCTTGGCCATGGCCTTCATGACAATGTCCTCCAGCCCCTGGGGCACCTGGGGGTTCAGCTCCCGGGGGCGCAGGGGGTTGTCCTCGATCTGCTTGATGGCCACCGAGACGGGGGAGTCCGCCTCAAAGGGCAGCCGCCCGGTGAGCATCTCGAAGAGGATGACGCCGGCGGAGTAAATATCGGTGCGGTGGTCCACCACCCCGTCGCCCATGGCCTGCTCGGGGCTGATATAGTGGACCGACCCAATGGCCCGGTCGGTCAGAGTGCGGGACTGGGACATGGCAAAGCGGGCGATGCCAAAGTCCATCACCTTAATGGTGCCGTCGCTTTTGACCATGATGTTCTGGGGCTTGATGTCCCGGTGGACAATGCCGTTTTCGTGGGCGTGCTGCAGGGCCGCCATCAGCTGCAGGGTCAGGGCCACCGCCACCCGGGTGCTCACCTGGCCTTTTTTGTCAATGTATTCCTTCAGGGTGATGCCCTCCACGTACTCCATGACAATGGCGGGGTTGCGCCCGGTCAGGATGACGTCGTAAATTTTGACGATACAGGGGTGGTTCAGGGAGTAAATGGCCTTGGATTCGTTGCGGAAGCGGCGGAGGAAGTCCTCGTTGCCGGCGTATTCGTCCCGGAGCATTTTGACCGCCACCGGGCGCTGCTCCACCGTGTCGTAGCCCTTATAGACGTTGGCCATGCCGCCCACGCCTATAAGCTCCTCCAGCAGGTACCGGCCCTCCAGCATCTTTCCCAGTACATGATCCATCCGTCTCACCTCCAGCACGCGATGATCACCGCGGTAATGTTGTCCCGGCCGCCGCCCCGGTTGGCCGCCTCGATAAGGCACCTGCCGTCGTCCGTCTGGACCGCCCGGGCCGCCAGGCCCGCAAGGTCGGACGGGGGCACCATGTTGTACAGCCCGTCGGAGCAGATGAGCACCGCGTCCCCTGGCCCAAGAGGGGTCTGGCCGTAGGCGGGGTCCACCGTCCGGGCAATGCCCACCGCCTTGGTCAGGTAGTGGCGCCCCTCGTGGTCCCGGGCCTCCTCGGGGGTCAGTTCCCCCTGGTCCAGCAGCATCTGGGTGACGTTGTGGTCCAAAGTCAGCTGTTTAAGGACGCCGTCCCGCAGCAGATAGGCCCGGGTATCCCCCACGTTGGCCACATAGGCGTTGCCGCCGCTGACCACCACCAGGCAGACGGTGGTGCCCATGCCCCCCATGTTGTCCGGGTCCTGGCGGGCCTTGTCGTGCACCACCGTGTTGGCGGTGGCCACGGCCATCTCCAAGAGGTAGTAGGTGCTGCGCTCGTCCATCCCCGCCCGGCAGGAGGATTCCATCATCCGGCGGATCTCCTCGCAGGCAAGGGCGCTGGCCACCGCGCCGGCGTTTTCGCCCCCCATGCCGTCGCAGACCACGCCATAGGCCAGGTCCGGGGAAAAGACCTCGCCGGCAAAGCGGTCCTCGTTGACCTCGCGGACCATCCCTTTATCGGTGGCGCCGATGATTCTCAGCATGGGCTCTGCTCCTTTCTGGAGGAGAATTGAAGGTTAAAAGACAGGTCACGGGGCTTTGCCCCGCACCCCACCAGCTTTTAAAAAAGCTGGACCAAATTGTTATGAAGTCCTCCCTTTGTGCAAAGGGTTGCCGCTGGTAAAATCAGAAGCCACCCGTGCTTTCGTCAGGCAGGACAGGCGTCCCCCATCCCGTTC
>CALGIL010000278.1 GCA_937914895.1 uncultured Angelakisella sp. | reverse complement strand
GCTTTTTGCACTCCTTATAAAAATCAACGGCGCCGTACATCACCCCGTGGTCGGTGATGGCCACGGCGGTCTGGCCCAGGGCCTTTACCCGGGCCACCAGCTCCCGGATGCGGCAGGCGCCGTCGATTTTTATAAGGAGTGCAAAAAACAGGGGATAAAGCCCATCATCGGCTGCGAGGTCTATGTGGCCCGGCGCACCCGCCACGATAAAACCCCCAAGGTGGACAACCGCCCCTACCACCTCATCCTTTTGTGCAGGGACCAGCAGGGGTACGAAAACCTCTGTTATCTGGTATCCCGGGGCTTTACCGAAGGCTTTTACAGCAAGCCCCGCATCGACCGGGCGCTGCTGGAGGGGCACACGGAGGGGCTTATCTGCCTGTCCGCCTGTTTGGCGGGGGAGGTGCCCCAAAAGCTCATGGACGGCGACTACCCCGGCGCCAAAGAGGCGGTGGAGTGGTATTCCAGGACCTTTGGCCCCGACAATTATTTTATTGAGGTACAAAACCACGGCATGGAGGAACAGCTGCGCATTCTCCCCGAGCTTGTCCGCCTTTCCCAGGAGACGGGGGTGGGCCTTGCGGCCACCAACGACGCCCACTACCTGGCCAAAGAGGACAGCAAGATGCAGCATCTGCTCATCTGCATCCAGACGGGGCATACGGTGGACGAGGACATTCAGCTGGAATTCCCCACCCAGGAGTTTTATATCAAGTCCCAGGCGGAGATGGAGGCGGCTTTTCCAGGCCTGCCCTCCGCCATCGAAAACACCGCCAGAATTGCGGCGCGGTGCCAGCTGGACTTCGAGTTCGGCCATACAAAGCTTCCGGCCTTTACACCCCCGGATGGGGAGGACAACGCGGCCTATTTCTACCGCCTTTGCCGGGAGGGGCTGACCCGCCGCTACGGCGAAAACCCCGCCCCCGAAATCATCCAGCGGCTGGAGTACGAGCTGGATGTTATCCACAAAATGGGGTACGTCAACTACTACCTCATCGTCTACGACTTTATCGACTACGCAAAAAGCCAGGGGATTCCCGTGGGGCCGGGCCGGGGGTCCGGCGCGGGGAGCCTTGCGGCCTACTGCATCGGCATCACCGGCATCGATCCCATCCGGTTTAACCTGCTGTTCGAGCGGTTTTTGAACCCCGAGCGGGTGAGCATGCCGGACTTTGACGTGGACTTCTGCTATGTCCGCCGCCAGGAGGTCATCGACTACGTGGTGCGCAAGTACGGCGAGGACCACGTGGCCCAGATTGTCACCTTTGGCACCATGGCTGCCCGGGGCGCCATTCGGGATGTGGGCCGTGCCCTGGGCATCCCCTACCAGACGGTGGACACCGTGGCCAAAATGGTGCCCATGGAGCTGCACATCACCCTGGATAAGGCCATCGAGGGCAGCCGGGAGCTGCGGGACCTGGCCGCCGCGGACCCGAAAATTCAGGAGCTGCTGGACCTGGCCCGGGCGGTGGAGGGCATGCCCCGCCACGCCTCCACCCACGCCGCCGGGGTGGTTATCACCCCGGAGCCGGTGGATACCTATCTGCCCCTGGCCAAAAACGACGAGGCCGTGGTTACCCAGTACCCCATGGGCACCCTGGAGGAGCTGGGCCTTCTCAAAATGGACTTTTTGGGCCTGCGCAACCTGACGGTGGTGGCGGACGCCCAGGGGATGATCCGGGCGCACACCCCGGACTTTGCCATCGAGCAAATCAGCCTGGACGACAAAGCCGTCTTCGAAATGCTCTCCTCGGGGGAAACCGACGGGGTGTTCCAGTTTGAATCCGGGGGAATGCGCCGGCTGCTCATCCAGCTGCAGCCGGAATCCCTGGAGGATCTTATCGCGGCCATATCCCTCTACCGGCCGGGGCCCATGGAATCCATCCCCAAATATGTGGAAAACCGCCACCATCCGGAGCGGGTGACCTACCGCACCCCCCAGTTAAAGGGCATCCTGAACGTCACTTACGGGTGCATCGTCTATCAGGAGCAGGTGATGCAGATCTGCCGGGAGCTGGGCGGGTATTCCTACGGCCAGGCGGATTTGGTCCGCCGCGCCATGAGCAAGAAAAAGGCCGACGTCATGGAGCGGGAGCGGGCAAACTTTGTGGCGGGCTGCCGCAAAAACGGTATTTCCGCGGACATTGCCGACAACATTTTTGACGAGATGAGCAGCTTTGCCGCCTATGCCTTCAATAAATCCCACGCCGCGGCCTACGCCCTGGTGGCCTACCAGACGGCCTACCTTAAATGCCACTACCCCAAGGAGTACATGGCGGCCCTGCTGACCAGCGTGCTGGACAGCACCGACAAGGTCACCGCCTACATCGAGGAGTGCGGCCGGCTGGACATCCGGGTGCTGCCCCCGGACATCAACCAAAGCCAGGAGGGCTTTACCGTCACCGACGAGGGCATCCGCTTTGGCCTGCTGGCCGTCAAAAACCTGGGGGTGGGGGTCATCCGCCGCATGGCGGAGGAGCGGGGCGCAAACGGCCCCTACACCGATTTTGTCAATTTCTACCGGCGGCTGTACGGCCCCGATCTCAACAAGCGCAGCATTGAAAGCCTGGTCAAAAGCGGCGCTTTGGACCGGCTGGGGGCCAACCGCCGCCAGATGCTTACCGCCTTTCCCAAAATCGGCGAGCTGCTGGCCCAGGAGGAGCGCTGGCGCAGCACCGGCCAGATGAGCCTGTTTGGCGAGGAGCCGGCGGTGGGCGAGGACTTTGAGATGCCCCGGGTGGAGGAGTTTGAGCGGGCCGAGATGATGGCCATGGAAAAGGAGGTCACCGGCCTCTATATCTCCGGCCACCCCATGACCCAGTACGAGGGCCTGTACCGCCAGTACGGCGCGGTCAAGCTGATCCGCCTGACCGACCCGGACCAAAACCACGCCTACGACAACGTGCCGGTGGAGATATTGGCCATGGTCGCGGGCAAGCGGCTCAAGCTGACCAAAAGCGGCCAGAACATGTGCTTTTTGGTGGTGGAGGACAGCACCTCCTCCCTGGATGTGCTGGTGTTTGCCCGGGTGTACGAGGAGCTGGCCGCAAAGCTCCAGGTGGGGGAGCCGCTGTTCCTGAAAGGCCGCGTCTCCCTGAAGGAGGACGAGGCCGCCAAGCTGATTCTGGAGTCCGCCCTGACCATCCAGGAGCGCCAGGAGGGCAGGAAATTTGCCGAGGATGGCCGCCGGGCCGCAAATCCGCCCCCGGCAGCCGCCCCGCCCCCGGCCCGGCAGGAGCCCGCCCCCGGCCCACCCCAGCCCAGCCCCAACGCGGGGCTGTACCTGCGGATTCCCACCATGGACACATTGGAGGACGAGCCGGTCAGGCTGCTGCTGTCCATCTTTGACGGAAGCTTTCCGGTGTACCTGCGGGTGATGGAAAGCGGCAAGATGCTCCGGGCCCCCCGGAATTTGTGGGTGGACCCCAACGACGTGCTGATTCGGGAGCTGGGCAGGCATTTGGGTGACAGGAATGTAAAAAAACTGCTGTGATGTGCCCGCATTTTTTGTCAATCCGACCCTATACGGATGTCCGGATAGGAGATAGAATGATAAAGGAAAAGAATGATTTTAAGGATAGACGGAGGGTTTCAGTCATGAGTCAAGAGAGAAAAACCATTGGCGTCCTTACAAGCGGAGGCGATGCCCCCGGCATGAACGCCGCCATTCGGGCCGTGGTCCGCGCCGCCCTGACCAAGGGGCACCGGGTCCTGGGCATCCGCCGCGGCTTTGCGGGGCTGCTGGGCGGCGATATTGTGGAGATGCAGCTGCGCAGCGTCTGCGATATTCTGCAGCGGGGGGGCACCGCGCTGTACACCGCCCGCTGCGAGGAATTCAAGACCGCCGAGGGTGTCCGGCGGGGCATTGAGGTCTGCAAAAAGACCGGCATCGACGGCGTGGTGGTCATCGGGGGGGACGGCTCCTACCGCGGTGCGCGGGATATGTCCAACGGGGGCATCCCCTGCATCGGCGTCCCCGGCACCATCGACAACGACATTGCCTCCACCGAATATTCCATCGGCTTTGATACCGCCGTCAACACCGTGGTGCAGAATGTGGACCGCCTTCGCGATACCTCCCAGTCCCACGACCGCTGCTCGGTGGTGGAGGTGATGGGCCGCAACGCGGGCTACATCGCCCTGTATGCCGGCATGGCCTGCGGCGCCATCTCCATCCTGATTCCCGAGCGGCCCTACGACCTGGAGCGGGATGTCATCAGCCGCATGAAGGCCACCTTAAAGACCGGCAAGCAGCACTTTATCGTCGTGGCGGCCGAGGGCGTGGGCGACACTAAGGCGCTGACCCAGGCCATCCAGGAAAAAACCGGCATCGAGGCCCGCCTGACCGTGCTGGGCCATGTGCAGCGGGGCGGCACCCCCACCGCCATGGAGCGCGTATACGCCAGCCTGATGGGCCACTATGCCGTGGATCTTCTGGAACGGGACATCGGCAATCGCGTGGTGGGCATCCAAAACGGCAAGCTGGTGGATTATGACATTAACGACGCGCTGAAAATGAAAAAGGACATTGACGAATATATGTACCGGGCGGCCTACGACATTTCCATTTAAACCCGGCCGCAAAAAACGAAGAGACGAAAGACCCCCTGTCCCAGCGGACAGGGGGTCTTTGCGTGGGGCGCCCTGCGTATGATTGTAAAAGGAGAGGTTAGCAGCAGTCGCCGCAGCCGCCGAATCCGCAGTTGCCGCAGTTGTTGCCGCAGCCGCCGCAGTTGTTGTTGCCGCAGTTGCCGCAGAGGTTGCCGCCCTGGCAGAAGAAGAACCACAGGGCAATGAGGATGATAATGGTCTGGCTGTCCACACCGAAAAAGCCATTGTTTCCGCAAGTTCCACAGGAGTTTCCGCAGTTACACATAATTCAAATGACCTCCTTAAATTGGGTTCACCCCATACTATGTACCTGGCAGATAATTGGTTCGAAGGAAAATATGGACGGAATTCGACAAAATTCGGCGTTAAGACCACAGAAGCCGCCGCATAAGCGGCGCCGAACGGTCTATATTAAAAAGCGAGTACGGTAAAGGCTCGTATTCGTGGCGGAAAAGGCGCCGCCGGCGGAATGCCGCGCTGTGAATGCGGGTATTAAGAGAGGCACTGTGAGGGATTATGTATAAATTCAGCGGATTTACGGCACGGGCCAACAATGCCATCAACTATGCCATTTTGTCGGCCGAGCAGCTGGGCCATACCTATGTGGGCAGCGAGCACCTGCTGCTGGGGCTCCTCCGGGAGGGGGGCGGGGTGGCCGGGACCATTCTGACCCAAAAGCGGATTACCTACGAGCAGATCAGCCGCGGGGTGGTGCGCCTGGTGGGCCAGGGGATGCTGTCCAGCCTGGCCCCCGGGGACTTTACACCCCGGTGCAAGCGGATTTTGGAGACGGCCTCCACCGAGGCCAAGGCCGCCCTGCAGCCCCAGGCCGACACCGAGCATATCCTGCTGGCCATGCTGCGGGAGCGGGACTGCTATGCCCTGCGGCTGCTGGTGGAAAACGGCCTGGACTGCCCCTCCACCATCAAGACCCTCACGGAGTCCATGACCACCGAGATAGGTGCCGACGCCCTGCGGCGGGGCGCGGCCCGTCCCGCCGCAAGGCCCGCCCCCAAAACCGGCAGCGTGGACCGCTATGGCAGGGACCTGACCGAAATGGCCCGCCAGGGGCGGCTGGACCCGGTTATCGGCCGCGATACCGAAACGGACCGGGTCATCCAGATTTTGACCCGGCGCACGAAAAATAACCCCTGCCTTATTGGGGAGACGGGCGTGGGCAAGACCGCCATTGTGGAGGGGCTGGCCCAGCGCATTGTGTCCGGCGAGGTGCCGGGCGCCCTGAAGGGGTACAGGGTCGTGTCGCTGGACCTGACCACCATGGTGGCGGGCACCAAGTACCGGGGTGATTTTGAGGAGCGCATCCGCAGCACCATGGACGAGGTGATGGCCGTCGGCAGCACCATTTTGTTCATTGACGAAATTCACACCATCATGGGCATTGGGGCGGCCGAGGGGGCGGTGGACGCCGCCAACATCCTCAAGCCCCAGCTGGCCCGGGGCGAGCTTCAGGTCATCGGTGCCACCACCATTGCGGAATACCGCAAGACCATCGAGCGGGACGGCGCCCTGGAGCGCAGGTTCCAAAAGGTGCTGGTGGAGGAGCCGGGGGAGGAGGACGCCATCGAAATTATGATGGGCCTTCGGGAAAAGTATGAGGACCACCACCGGGTGACCATTACCACCGGGGCCATCCGCGCCGCGGTGGCCCTGTCCAGGCGGTACCTTACCGACCGGTTTCTTCCGGACAAGGCCATCGACCTCATCGACGAGGCGGCCGCCCGGTCCCGGATGCTCTGCGGGGATGAGGTGCGCCCCGAGATCGGCGAGGAGGAGGTGGCCGAGGTGCTGTCCGCCACCACCGGCATCGACCTGTCCCGTATTTCCACCCAGACCAGCCTGCGCTACCTCAACCTGGAAAAAGAGCTTCACAAGACCCTGGTGGGGCAGGAGGAGGCGGTGCGCCAGGTGGCCAAGGCCATCCGCCGCAGCCGCGTGGGCCTGTCGGACCCCCGCCGGCCCATTGCCAGCTTTCTCTTTTTGGGGCCCACGGGGGTGGGCAAGACCCACCTGTGCCGGGCGCTGGGCGAGGCCCTGTTTGGCGACAGGGACAGCATCATCAAGCTGGACATGTCCGAGTATATGGAAAAGCACAGCGTCTCCAAGCTCATCGGGGCGCCCCCCGGCTACATGGGCTACGAGGAGGGGGGCCAGCTGACCGAGCGGATCCGCAAGCGCCCATATAGCGTGGTGGTGCTGGATGAAATTGAAAAGGCCCACCCCGACGTCTGCCATCTCATGCTCCAGGTGCTGGAGGACGGCGAGCTCACCGATTCCCAGGGGCGCAAGGCCAACTTTAAAAATACCGTCATCATTATGACCTCCAACCTGGGGGCCCAATATATCACCGAAAAAAAGAGCCTGGGCTTTGCGGGGCCCTCCTCCGCACAGCCGGAGGAGGAGGGGCAGAAGCCCCCGTATTACGGCGACGTCATGTCCCTGGTTCGCAGGTCCTTTGCGCCGGAGTTCCTCAACCGGCTGGACGACATCATCATCTTCCGCAAGCTGAGCCGGGAGGAGGTCCGGAAGATTGCCACCCTGCTCCTTGGTGAAATCCGCACGCGGATGGAGCAGCAGGGCATCGAGATCAGCTTTACCCCCGCCATGGTGGAGCTGGTGGCCCGGGCCGGCTACGACCAGCCCTATGGCGCCCGCCCCCTGCGCAAGGCGGCCCACAGCCTGCTGGAGGATCTGCTGGCGGACCAGATTTTGGAGGGCGCCATCCGCAAGGGGGACAAAATCCTTTGCGACACCCAGGGGGACGGCGTCGTCCTACGCGCGGGGGCCCCCTTTATTTTTTCCTGAATCTTTGGTATACTGATAAAGGCCGACGGGGCTGACCCTCGGCCTCTATTGCATCATATGTGAGGAAGCGGAATATGGAAATCGGACGCAGCAAAAGCAGAACCACCCTGGTAAGCCAGGACAAGACCGCCCAGGCCCTGGGCAGCGGGGACCTGCCGGTATACGGCACCCCCGCCATGGCCGCACTGATGGAGGAGGCGGCCGCGGCCTGTGTCGCCGACGCCCTGGAGCCCGGGCAGACCACGGTGGGCACCCGCATGGATGTCTCCCACAGCTCTGCCACCCCCCTGGGGATGCAGGTGACGGCCTATGCCAAGCTGACCAAGGCCGAGGGGCGCATTTTGTATTTTCAGGTGCGGGCGGAGGACGAGGCCGGCGTCATTGGCGAGGGCATCCACCAGCGCGTTATTGTAAACGCCCGGCAATTTTTGGACAGGGCCGGCGAAAAACAGCCGAAATGATGGGGGAGACGCCATGGTGACCGTCAATCTGGAGCAGGGGATGCCCACCGTCTCCATGGCCATGACCCGGTTGGGCCAGGCGCTGCGCTCGGCCAAGGCCGGCGGCGCCGGGGCCGTCAAGCTGATCCACGGCTACGGGTCCAGCGGCCAGGGGGGCGCCATCCGCGCGGCGGTGCACCGGGAGCTGCGCCAGCGCCAGCGCCGGGGGGAGATTCGGACCTACATACCGGGAGAGCGCTTTTCCCCCTTTTACGAGGAGGCAAGGCAGGGCATCGACCTGTGTCCGGAGCTGGCCAGGGATCGGGATTACACCCGCACCAACCAGGGGATTACCATTGTGGTGCTGTAAGGGGGCCGGCATGAAAAAACGCGAGCAAGTCTTGTTGGGAAGCCTTTGCGCCCTGCTGCCCGTCAGCCTGGTGCTGGTGCTGTGGGCCCGCAGCCACCCCAGTCAAGTGGAACGCCTTTACAGCCTTGGATTCTACCCTCGCTGGTCTGCGCTGCTGATGGGGGCGACCGCCCGTCTCCCTTTTTCCCTGGCGGAATGGCTCATTCTGGCCGCCGTGGTGCTGGTTGTGAGGGCTGGGAGACGATGAGCGCAGATCGGAAGAGCACACGTCT
>CALGIL010000277.1 GCA_937914895.1 uncultured Angelakisella sp. | reverse complement strand
CGCCATCACGGAGCCGGAGGAGGTGGCCGCGCTGCACTTTCTGGACAGCGCGGCCCTGCTGCCCCTGGCGGACGCGGGGGCCCGGCTGCTGGGGGGCTGCTGCGGCACCACCCCCGGCGCCGTCGCCTGTCTGCGGGACGCCCTGGGGGGCCGGACCCCGGCGGCGCGGACGGCGGAAGTTCCCGCGGCGGTATGCAGCGCCGCCAAAACGGTGGTTTTGGACGGCCCCCGGGTTATTGGCGAGCGGATTAACCCCACCGGCAAAAAACTGTTTAAAGAGGCCCTGCTGCGGGAGGACATGGACTATATTCTGGCCCAGGGCATCAGCCAGTGCCGGGCTGGGGCGGACATCCTGGACGTCAACGTGGGGCTGCCCGGCGTGGACGAGGCCGCCATGATGGGCCGGGTGGTCCGCGCCCTGCAGGGGGTGGTGGACGCCCCCCTGCAAATCGACACCGGCAGCGCCGCCGCCCTGGAGGCGGGCCTGCGCGCCTATGCCGGCAAGGCCATTGTCAACTCGGTGACGGGCGAGGCGGCATCCCTTGCCCGGGTGCTGCCCCTGGCCCGCAAATACGGCGCCGCCGTGGTGGGCCTTGCCCTGGACGAAGGGGGCATCCCCCCCACCCCCGCCCAGCGGCTGGCGGTGGCCCGCAAGATTGTGGACGCCGCCCTGGCCGCGGGCATCCCCCGGCGGGACATCTTCATCGACTGCCTTACCCTGACGGCCTCGGCCTCCCAGGGGCCCGCCGCCGACACCGCCGAGGCCCTGGCCCTGGTAAAGCAGGAGCTGGGGGTGCGCACCGTGCTGGGGGTGTCCAATGTCTCCTTTGGGCTGCCCCGCCGGGACCTGGTCAACCGCACCTTTTTGGCCGTGGCCCTGGGCCGTGGGCTGGACCTGCCCATTCTGAACCCCAACGATGAGGAAATGATGGACACGGTGCGGGCCTTTCGGCTGCTGGCCGGGCTGGACCGGGACGCCCGTGACTACACCGCCCGCTACGGCGGCGGGGCCGCCCCCCGGCAGGCCCCCGCCCCGGCGGAGGCGGCGGACCCTCTTCGCGCCCTGGAGGAGGCGGTGGAACAGGGCCTGAAGGAGGAGGCGGGGCGGCTGGCCGCCCTGCTGCCCCGGGACGCCGACCCGGCCGCGCTGGTCAGCGAGGTGCTGATTCCCCCCCTGGACCGGGTGGGGGCCGCCTTTGAGGCGGGGACCCTGTTTTTGCCCCAGCTCATCCAGTCGGCGGGGGCGGCCCAGGCGGCCTTTGATGTGCTGAAGACCCGGGTCGCCGGGGGGGCTGCCATGACCGCCCGGGGCACCATTGTGCTGGCCACCGTCAAGGGGGACATCCACGACATTGGCAAAAACATTGTCAAGCTGCTGCTGGAAAACTACGGCTACACCGTGGTGGATCTGGGCCGGGACGTCCCCCCGGAGCGGGTGGCCCGGGCCGTCCGGGACCACGGCGCCCCCCTGGTGGGCCTAAGCGCCCTGATGACCACCACCCTGGACAGCATGGCCCGGACCATCGCCCTCCTTCGGGAGGAGGAGCTCCCCTGCCGGGTGATGGTGGGGGGCGCGGTGCTCACCGCCGACTATGCCGCCTCCATCGGCGCGGACTACTATGCCAAGGACGCAAGGGAGGCCGTCCGCTGCGCCGACGACGCCTTTTCCGGCGTCTGACGCGCGCCTGCCCTGACCGATAAAAAGAGACCCCGACGGGGTCTCTTTTTATGTATGCGGGCCTATTTCGGCGCCAAAGAATTCTTCCCCGGGCCAAGGTCTGC
>CALGIL010000276.1 GCA_937914895.1 uncultured Angelakisella sp. | reverse complement strand
AGATGATGGAGGCCGCCGCGGGGTTGTAGCCGCGGGGTTGTAGCCACGGGGCGCGCCCTTTTAGAGGGCAGAAGTGAGAAGGCAGAAGGCAGAAAGGTCAAGACCGCAGGGCTCCGCCCCGCACCCTGCCCGCTTTTGTAAAAGCGGACCCAAAACCTTTTAGAAGGCTACACTTTGCGCAAAGGGAAATCGCACGAAGAATAAGAAATCACTTGTGCTTTTGATTAACAGGGCACCCCCCCGCATCTCTATAATTATCCATTATCCATTGTCAATTATCCATTGCCCATCGCCCTCCGTGCCTTGCCCGGGTATCCGGGTCCAAAGAGGAGGAAGGGAGGGGCAACACGCATGTTGCCCCTCCCTTCCTCCTCTTTGGGACTTCGGAGCAAAGCTCCGAAGCAAGGCACTGGGATAAATTGCCGCCTAAGGCATGACACGCAAAAGTTTTTCGGTTCCTTTTTTCAAAAAGGAACAAATCGGCAGAAAAAGCGGCGTTGCCCGGCAGCTCAGGGGCATTGTTTTACTGCGGCTCCTTCATTGTTATTTGTTCATTGCCAGCCGTCTTTATCATGCGCGAACATATTTTCTTTTCCCGTGGGAATTCATTGCGTTCTCCGGGTCGGTATAGTATAATGGGGGCATGGGACATCCCCCTTCCCCAGGGGACGGGACAGAGGAACAGGAGGAGCGACATGGCAGCGGAAAAGCAGAACGAAAAGGCGGCCGCCGAGCGCCAAAAGGCGCTGGAGACCGCCCTGAATCAAATCGAAAAGCAGTTTGGCAAGGGTGCCGTGATGAAGCTGGGGCAAAACGTCACCATGAATGTGGAGGCCATTCCCACCGGCAGCCTCTCCCTGGACATCGCCCTGGGCATCGGCGGCCTGCCCCGGGGCCGCATTGTCGAAATTTTTGGGCCCGAATCCTCGGGCAAGACCACCGTGGCCCTGCACGTGGCGGCCGAGGCCCAAAAGCTGGGCGGCGACGCGGTGTTCATCGATGTGGAGCACGCCCTGGACCCGGTGTACGCCAAGGCCCTGGGCGTGGACATCGACTCCCTGCTGGTCTCCCAGCCGGACACCGGCGAGCAGGCCCTGGAAATCTGCGAGGCCCTGGTGCGCTCCGGCGCCGTGGACGTGGTGGTGGTGGACTCGGTGGCCGCCATGGTCACCAAGGCGGAAATCGAAGGGGAGATGGGCGACACCCATGTGGGCCTTCAGGCGCGCCTGATGTCCCAGGCCCTGCGCAAGCTGACCTCCGCCATTGGCAAGTCCAGCTGCGTGGTCATCTTTATCAACCAGCTGCGGGAGAAAATCGGCGTGGTCTACGGCAACCCCGAAACCACCCCCGGCGGCCGGGCGCTGAAGTTTTACGCATCGGTGCGCCTGGACGTCCGCCGCACCGAACAGCTGAAAAACGGCACCGAGATCGTCGGCAACCGCACCCGGGTCAAGGTGGTCAAAAACAAGGTGGCCCCCCCCTTCCGGGAGGCCGAGTTTGACATCATGTACGGCCAGGGCATCTCCCGGGTGGGCGAGGTGGTGGACCTTGCCACCAAGCTGGACATCATCCAGAAAAGCGGCTCCTGGTTCTCCTATGGCGAAACCCGCCTGGGCCAGGGACGCGATCGGGTCAAGGACCTGCTGCTGGAAAATTCCCAGCTTTGCGACGAAATTGCCCAGAAGGTCATGGACCGCCGGGATGAACTGAAAAAAGGCCCCGGCGGCAAGGGCTTCGCCCCCAAAAAGCTGGGCGCCGTCAACATTACCGCCACCGTGGACGAAGACGATACCTGACGCCTTTCGCCTATTTGGGGCCCTTCTTTGAAAAGAAGTGCCCCAAGCCCCCCAAGAAACTTTGTGGCGGCCCACAACCGTGCCTTGCCCGGGTACCGGGTCCATAAGGGAAGAGAGGAGGAGGAACACGCGTGTTCCCCTCCCCTCTTCCCTTATGGGACTTCGGCGCTTTGCTCCGAAGCAGGGCACTGGCCCGACACCTGCTTAGGGCGGGGAACCGCAAAAGTTTTTCGGTTCCTTTTTACAAAAAGGAACAAAAGAAAAAAGCCAAACGAAAAGCACCCTGTTGTCCGTCCTGTGCCGGAGCAAAGCCCGAAGCAAGGCACCAGCCCGGCGCCTGCTTAGGGCGGGGGACTGCAAAAGTTTTTCGGTTCCTTTTTACAAAAAGGAACAAAAGAAAAAAGCCAAACG
>CALGIL010000275.1 GCA_937914895.1 uncultured Angelakisella sp. | reverse complement strand
GCAAAGAGGGTTTGGGACCTCGTCCCATATTATAAAGAAGAATAACCTTGACTAAAAACAGGCTCCGCCCGCCAGGGCATAGAACATCCCCGAAGGGAACCTTTGCCCCTTTTCACCGGTGGAAAGGAAAATAAGAACATCCTGATTATACCATAGCCCTCCTGTAAACACAACGGAGAGGGGGTTTCAAAAATGATTTGAAACTGTGGGGTATCTGTACTATAATAAGAAAAGCTATGGCATCCCCAAAAGAGGAGGGCGGACGTGTATGAGCATTCAATTCTCGGTACCTCTCAGCAAGCTGATTAAGATTTTGAACCTCCAGCCTGTTTATATGCCCGACGGCGAAGGCGAGGTGCTGGTGTCCAGCGCGGACATCAACCGCCCCGGACTGCAGCTGGCGGGATTCTTCGATTATTTTAACAGCGACCGCATACAGCTGTTTGGCCGCAGCGAGACGGCCTACCTGATGCAGCTGCCCCTGGAGGAGCAGCGGGAAAGCCTGGAAAAGCTGTATGCCGCCGGACCGGTGGCGGTTATCTTCTCCCGGAATATCCAGCCGGACCCCATCTCGGTGGAAATGGCCGAAAAGTACAAGGTGCCCCTTTTGTCCACCGCGGAGATTACCTCCAACTTCAGCAGCGCCTTAAACGCCCTGCTGAACACCGAGCTGGCCCCCCGGGTGACCCGCCACGGGGTGCTGGTGGAGGTGTACGGCGAAGGCGTGCTGCTGCTGGGGGACAGCGGGGTGGGCAAAAGCGAGACCGCCATCGAGCTGGTCAAGCGGGGCCACCGCCTTATTGCCGACGACGCGGTGGAAATCCGCCGGGTCTCCAACAGGACCCTGGTGGGGTCCTCCCCGGAAAACATCCGGCACTTTTTGGAGCTGCGGGGCATCGGCATCATCAACGTCCGCCGCATCTTCGGCATCGGCTCGGTCAAGGTGACCGAGAAAATTGCCATGGTCATCAACCTGGAGCAGTGGAACCAGTCCAAGGTGTACGACCGCATGGGCGTCGAAAACGAATACACCGAAATCCTGGGCCTGTCGGTGCCCTCCCTGACCATTCCGGTCAAGCCGGGGCGGAACCTGGCCATCATCATCGAGGTGGCGGCCATGAACAACCGGCAGAAGAAGCTGGGCTACAACGCCGCCCACGAGCTGCTGGAGCGCCTGGGCATGGGGGACGACATTCCCTCCGACGAGGATATTGACCCCGAGGACCGCCCCTACGATTATTACGAATAAGAACGCCCGCAGGGCGCATACATGTCAAGGAGAAAGGTTGGGAAGAGTTTGAACATTGCCGGAGATACCCACACCCACACCCTGGCCTGCGGCCACGCCTTTTCCACCCTGGGGGAGAACATCGCCGCCGCCGGGGCCAGGGGACACCGCTTCCTGTGCTACACCGAGCACGGCCCCGCCATGGTAAAGGGCATGAACCCCTGGTTTTTCCAAAATCAGCGGCGGTCCGTTCCCCGGGTGGTGGACGGCATTGTGGTGCTGCTGGGGTGCGAGGCCAATATTTTGGACGAAACCGGCGCCATGGACCTGTCTCAGGAGCTGCTGGGGCAGCTGGATTGGGTCATCGCCTCCCTCCACGACACCTTTCGGCCCCAGGCGGAGCCGGGCCCCCAAACCATTGTTCGGGCCTGGAAGGCCGTTGCCCAAAACCCCTACGTGGACTGCATTGGGCATCTGGGCAACCCCCGCATGGCCTGCGACTACGAGACGGTGGTGCGGTACTTTAAGGAGGGGGACAAAATCGTGGAGCTCAACTGCTCCTCCCACAAGGTCCGCCCCGGGTCCGACGCCACCTGCCGCCAAATTGCCGCCCTTTGCAAGGCCTACGGGGTGCCCATGGTGCTGTCCAGCGACGCCCATTTTTACACCGACGTGGGAGAGGTGGAATGGGGCCTGAATCTTGTCCGGGACCTGGAAATTCCCGAAGAACTGATCCTCAACCTGAATTATGACCGCTTTTGCGCCGAACTAAAGCGCCGCAGGGACATCGACCTGCCCCGATAACACCGCCCGGGGCGGCGGCCCTGCAGAGGAGGCCCAGACCATGGAGTTTGAACAGACGGCCCGCCGGCTGCGGGCACAGGGCATTGCGTGCGTCCAACAGGAACCCATGAGCCGCCACACCTCCTTTGGGGTGGGCGGCCCCGCCGCGCTGTTCATCCGGCCCCGGGGTGCGGACCAGGTGGGGCGGACGCTGGCGCTTCTTGGGCAGGGGGGCCTGCCCTGGTTTTTGCTGGGCCGGGGCACCAACCTGCTGGTGGCCGACAGCCCTCTGCCCTTGGCGGTGGTGCATCTGGGCCGGGGCTTTGACGCTGTCACCCGGGAGGATGAACAGACCGTTTACGCCCAGGCCGGCGCGGCGCTGATGGATGTCTGCCGCAGGGCCCGGGACTGGGGCCTTGCCGGACTGGAATTTGCCTACGGCATCCCCGGCGCGGTGGGCGGCGGCGTCTATATGAACGCAGGGGCCTACGGCGGAGAATTAAAGGGCGTGGTGGCCCGGGTGGATTATCTGGATGAGGAGGGCCGGCTGCAAACCGCCTCGGGGGAAGCCCTGGAATTCGGTTACCGCCACAGCGCCTTTACGGACCGCCCCCGGTGGATTTTGGGGGCCGCTTTCCGCCTGGCGCCGGGCGACCCGGAGGAAATCGGCGTTTTGATGGAGGATATTTACGGCAGGCGCAAAGCCAAGCAGCCCCTGGAATATTCCAGTGCCGGCAGCACCTTTAAGCGGCCGGAGGGGGCCTACGCCGCGGCGCTTATTGACCAGTGCGGCCTGAAGGGATACCGGGTGGGCGGGGCCCAGGTCAGCGAAAAGCACGCCGGTTTTATCCTCAACCGGGACGGTGCCACCTGTGCCGACATCCTGGAGCTCATCCGCCAGGTGCAGGAGAAAGTGTACAAGGAAACGGGCTTTCGCCTGGAGCGGGAAGTGAAGCTGCTGGGCGGGGGGGACTGAGCCCCCGCCCCTGGGGGAAGGAATATGTCGCACACGCTGGACGCCAAAAAAGAAATTCTGGACAACCGTCCCCTGCGGGCCAAGTACAAAAACCAGCAGGCCTATGGCCTACTGCTTTTTTCCCGGAGCTTTTCGGTGGAGTCGGTGTCCCTGACCACCACCCACCGGGCCATTGCCCGGTTTTACGCCTCCTCCATCTCCAGCCTTATCCCCCTGCAGGGGACCATTACCACCGTCCGGGAGGACCGGGGCCGCCAGCCCCTGTACCACGTCAGCCTGGACGCCCAGCAGGACCGCTGGGAGCTGTTTAACCACTTTGCCATGCTGTACCCCGAAGGGGTCACCTACGATTTGCTGGGGGGCGACCAGGGGACCGCCGCCTTTGTGGGCGGGGCCTTTCTGGCCTGCGGCGGGCTGTCCGACCCGGCCAAAAAATACCACCTGGAATTTGCCGTCCCCCGGCAGGAGACGGCCCCCGTCCTCACCGGGGTGCTGGGGGAGGTGGGCTTTGGGCCCAAGGCGTCGGTGCGCCGGGGCCTGCCCCTCATCTATACCCACGACAGCGGCCTGGTGGAGGACCTGCTGACCTTTATGGGCTGCCCCCTGATGGCCCTGGAGATTATGAACATCAAGATTCTTAAGGACCGGCGCAACGCGGCCAACCGAGCCGCCAACTGCGACAATGCCAACATCGATAAAGTGGTGGACGCCGCCGCCGCCCAAATTGCGGCCATTCAGGCCATCGGCGCAGACAACCTGCCCGAGGATTTGCGGGTGCTGGCCCGCCTGCGGCTGGAAAATCCCGGTGACTCCCTGCGGGAGCTGGGCCAGCGCCTAAGCCCCCCCCTGTCCCGGTCCGGGGTCAACCACCGCCTGGAGCGCATCCGCAGGCTGGCCGCGGAGGGGGAGGACAGTGCCGGGCGGAAAGAAATTCCGTAAAGAGCCCCCGCACCGCCCAAATCCCCCGATACCGCCCCGCTATGGAAAGGAGCCCCCATGGAAGAGTTTGTCCACCTTCACGTCCACACCGAATACAGTCTTCTGGACGGCGCCTGCCGCATCCGGGAGCTGGTGGCC
>CALGIL010000274.1 GCA_937914895.1 uncultured Angelakisella sp. | reverse complement strand
CCCCCGCCGGCGGGATGCTTTCTGCTGGCGGTTCCCGCTGTGGTGGAAGAGGGCGCATCCCCCGGGCGGGGGGTCCTGCTGGGGAGCGGAGCAGACGCCCTGCCCCACCTGGACGGCGGGTATCTGTACGCCGTGGTGGGGGGCCGGTTGGCGGAGGCTTTTCTTGCCCCGGCATTGGAGGACAGGGCGGGCGAGGTGCCCGCGGCGGCCGCGGCAGAGATTGCCCGGCTGCTGCGACAGGGCAGGGATGCCGCCCGGCTGGGGCTTGCGCCCGACGGGTGCCGCGGCAGCGGCCTTGCCTGGCAGCTGATTATGGAGCTGGTGCGGGCAAAGGAGGAGGCCCCCCAAAAATCCTCCCTGACCGCACGGGCCGTCGCCCTGATGGAAGAAAACTTTGCCCATCTTTATGGCGTCGCGGAGCTGGCGCAGTCGCTGGAGGTAAGCAAAAGTCATCTGATCCGGGTGTTTTCGGCGGACATGGGCATGACGCCGGGGCAGTATCTCACCCAAATACGCATCGAGCGGGTCAAGCTGATCCTCCGGGCCGGGGGCTACTCCCAGGAGGCCGCGGCGGCAATGACCGGTTTTTCGGGCGCCAACTATCTGTGCAAGGTGTTTCGCCGGCAGACGGGCATGACGCCGGGGCAGTACGCGCGGCAGATGGGCGGCAGGCAGGACAGCGGGACCCGCCGGCAGCTGGATCGGCTGGAGGAGAAAGTATATCTGTAAGACAGAAGCACCGGCGCCGCCCCGGGTGTCCAGAACCCCTTGGTCACCCCAGGCATCTTGCGGGTATTCAAACCTCCTGGATACTCTGGACCTCTCGCGGGTATCCAAGCCCCGCGGACATCTCGGACGCTTCGCGGACACCCCCAGGCCCCTTGGACAGCCCGGACGCCCCACGGGCGCCCCAGACCCCTTGGGTGCCCCAAACCCTTTGTGGGCATCTTAAAAATCCCATTCGTCCCGGAAATATCCGCGGGTATCGGCGGTGCGCCCCTTTTCATCCATAACCGTAAAGCGCAGGTATTTGGCCTCGTCGGGGATGACAAATTCCCCGGCAGTCACCGGTCCCCCGTCTTTTTGATAGACGCTGCGGGGGCTTTTGCTGCCGCAGTGCATAATAAGCTGCACCCCGCCTTCCGCCTCCAGATGTGCCTTTTTCGCCTGTCCGTCTATCCAAAGCCGGGTGATGCGGGGGCCCATGGAGGCATAAAAATCGCCTTTTTCCAGCGCACCCATCACCGAGGCATAGTCAAACCGCTCCGGGTAAATCATGGTAAACGCGCCAAAGGAATCGGACAGAAAATCATCCGGGGGCCTTGCATTGTGGTTATCGTCGCCGCCGTGGCAGAAGATGCGCTTTCCGCGCCGCAGCATCATGTCGTACAGCATCTCGTTATGCTCGTAGCGGTTGGATACGTAGGAGCAGTAATTGCACATCTCCAGGCTGAAGCAGCCTTCGTAGGCAAGAATCTCGTCCACGTCCTCCATGGACCAGCAGGGATGGTTATAGCTGACCAGATACCCGTTTTCCACCGCCGTATGGATAAACTGCTGGATATATTGGCGCTGGTAGCGGCGGGGCTGGGTGCCGCCCACCTTTTCCAGGGCAGCCTGCTGCTCCTCCGTCAGATATTTGCAGTAGGCGGGATTATAGCACACCATTTTCAGGTTGTCCGGCTGGCGGGCAAACAGGTTCAGGTGCACCTCGGGCAGATACGCATTGGATTTCGGCTCGGGGCGGATGTAGGCCTCGTAGGCGGTCAGCAGCATAAAATCCTCTTCGTCCATGGCGCGGTGGTCCCGGGGGACTTCGTGGTCCGTAATGGCCAGGATGGAATAGCCGCTGTTCCGATAGGCCTCTTTCAGCTGCGGCGGGGTAAGATGGCCGTCCGAAAGGGTGCTGTGACAGTGCAGATTGGCCTTGTACTGCTGTTTGCTTTTGGAAATAAACTCAACCACTGATTGACACCTTCTTGTTAGTTTGAGGCATTGGTTTTGCCCCTGGGGACTTTTCTTGACTTTGATTTTTTGATTTGATACGATATAGGACGATAAAGCGGCGCGGCGGAAAGGAGCGGGAGGGACTTGAAGGAACAGCGCATAAGAATCATCATGGAAACCCTGCACGAGAAGAAATTCTGTACCATTGCCGAGCTGGCCCAAATCCTGGACGTCAGCTCCTCCACCATCCGCCGCGATTTGGCCGAGCTTTCCGTCCGCGAAATGGTGGTGTGCAGCAAAAACGGCGTCATCCCCATTTCCGAGCTGCATTCCGACCCCTACATCTCGTTCCGGACCAGCATTCATGCCGAGGCCAAAAGCATCATTTCCCGGGAGGCCGCAAAGCTGGTGGGCGACAACAGCGTCATTTTTCTGGATTCGTCGTCCACCACCCTGTTTATGACCGATTATCTTGCCTATAAAAGCAACCTGACCGTCATCACCAACAGCATTGCGGTGGCCTCCAAGCTCGGCGGCAGCGGCATCAGGCTGATCCTCATCGGCGGAGAGTTTTCTGACCGCTCCCATGCCTTTGCGGGCAGCACGGCCGAGGAAATGGTGAGAAGATATAATTTTGACGCTTCGTTTCTGTCCAGCGTGGCGGTGACAAAGCAGGGCTACGCCGCCGAAACGGTGCATCGGGCCGCCTCGCTGCGCCGGGTGGTGTTTTCCCACTCCGCCCAAAACATTCTGCTGTGCGACCGGTCAAAAATGAATCTTGACAGGTCCTTTAACATTGCGCATATCGACGAGTTTGACTTTATTGTCACCGACGACCCCGTCTATCCCCAAAACACCCGGGCAACCGTCCTGCGCGTATAACGGCCATGGGAGGTGCTTTATGTTTCAGGAAGAACGCCTGGCACAGATCCTGTCCATGATAAACGAAAAAAAGTTTGTGACCTCCGAGGAGCTGAAGAACACCCTGTATGTCAGCCTGTCCACGGTCCGGCGCGACCTTGCCGAGCTGGACCGCCGCGGTCTGATTGTGCGCAGCCATGGCGGCGCCATTGCAAAATCGGAGGCGGAGGTGCAAACCCCCGTCGGGCTTGGCGCAGACCCGCTGGCGGAACCCAAAACGGCTGTGGCACAAAGGGCCGCCGAGCTGGTGAGCGACGGGGATGTGCTGTTTTTGTCCGCGTCCAGCACCGTTTTACCCATGGCGGCCTTTTTGCGCGAAAAGAAAAACCTGACGGTGGTCACAAACAGTATGCAGATGGTCAGCCTGCTTTCGGGCGGCGGCAATACCATTTACGGCAGCGGCGGACTTTATGTCCAGCGCAACGGCGCCCTTTACGGCAACGACGCCATCGAGCTGATCAGCAGCTTTTATTACGACAAGGCTTTTTTCTCCTGTCACGCCATCTCCTCCCAGGGGGTTATCGGCTACAACTCCGCCCAGGTGGCGTCGGTGGTAAAGGCGGCCATGCTGCGCGCCAAAAAGCGGATCTGTATGTTCACCGGCGACAAGCTGGACAAAACGGCCTTGCGCAGCGCCTTTACCGCAAGCCAGATCGATCTGTTCATCACCGACCTGCCGGATGTCCCAAGGGAGCTGGCCCCCAAGACCCTCCAGGTATCGCCCCCGTAAAAGCCCGGCATGTACCATGCCGGGCTTTGGTACGCCTTTTGTCCCCCGGGCAGTGGACGGCGGCTACTCCCGCAGCCAGCTGTCGTACTGTGTCAGAACCTCATAATTCTTTTGGTCGTCCATGGTAATGCGCACGACCCCGTCGTAGGAGGTATTATAATACAGCGCCCCATTTTTTTGATACCGCTCATAAATGCTCATGGAGCCGATGTCGTCGCTCATGGCCACCACATACCGGGGGGACACCGCCTTTACCCAGCGGGTGCTGTTTGACGTATCCTTTCCATGGTGGTTTGCCTTGGCCACATCCACGTCCACCAGGTCCGGGTATTTTTCCAGCAGCTCCTTTTCCCTGCCCTGATACAGGTCGCCGCAGCTGAGATAGGTGGACTGACCATAGTCAAAGCGCAGGGCGATGGAGGTATTGTTGACAAACTGGGTGCTTTGGTCGGGATAATTCTTGGGGTATTCAATCTCCTCCGGCGGGTTGAGCACGGTGACGTGAACATACTGCCCAAAGTCAAATTCGTCTCCCTCGTGCAGATACGTCGTGGGAATCTTGTTCTTTTGGAAGTAGGCATTGTAGTCCACATAGGTATTGGTTACATATTCCAGCGCCGTGCGGTAATGCATGCCAATCTCGTGCTCTTTTACAACCTCCACCATGGACCCGATGTGGTCGATATGGGGATGGGACGCCACCAGGTAGTCAATTTTGGTAATGCCCAGGTCCTTCAGATAACCCAGCACCTGGCCGCCGCAGCTGACATTGCCGGCATCGACAAGCATGGTCTGCCCGTCCGGCGAGATGAGCAGCGAGCAGTCCCCCGATTTGTCGGTGTCGCCCTGGTGGAAGTCCAGCTGGAAGAAGTAGATGGTCAGCTTGCCTTCGGGTGTCTGGATAACCTGGGCGTACCGGTCGGCCGCCTGCTGCTGGGAAGACCCCGCCCCGTCCCCCGATGCCGGCGAGCCGGCGCTTTGGCCCTGCGCGTCGCCGGGCTGCGCCGTGCATCCCATAAGGGAAAGGATCATGGCCAGGGCGGCCAGTACCGCTAAAAATTTTACTTTCATTGTAAAAATGCTCCTTTTGCACGCCAAAAAGCTGCGGCCCGCTGTCAGACCGCAGCTTTTTTTCATTTCATCGCGGACTTGGAATAGCCGGTCATCATATATTTTTGGAAGATCAAAAACAGGATAATGACCGGGAGAATGGTCAGTACCGCGCCGGCCATAATCTGATGGTAGTTGGAGACCGCCTGTCCCGCAAAGGTGTTTTTCAGCTGGGCCAGACCGACCGTCAAAACACGGCGGACCTCGTTTTTCGCGATGATCTTGGGCCAGAAATAGGAGTTCCAGCCGTTGGTAAAGGTGACCAGGGTCACGGTAAACAGCGTCGCCTTGCTCATGGGCATCAGCACATACCAAATGGTGCCCAGTCTGCCCAGGCCGTCAATCTTGCCCGCGTCGATATAGCTGTTGTCAATGGACATAAAGGTGTTGCGCATCATGAAGATGTAGTAGGCGGACACCGCCTCCGGAAGAATCAGCCCCAAAAAGGTGTCGGTTAAATTCCATTTTGCGCACAGCATATACAGGGGGATAAAGGTGACCTGGAGGGGGATCATCAGGGCGCCCAGCACCACATAGAACATGGCGCTTCTGCCCTTAAATGTCCCCTTGGCAAAGCCGTAGGCCGCCAGCACGCCGGTGCCCACCTGCAAAAACAGGATGCCCGCCGTCATGACGATGGTGTTCCAGTAATACTTTAAAAAGTTTGCGCGGCCCAAAACATACAGGTAATTTTCGGGGTGAAAGCTTTTGGGGAACAGGGTGGGAATCAAAAGCTGCGCTTCCTCCGCCGACTTAAAGGAGGTGACGATCATCCAGTAGATGGGGAACAGCATGATGACTGTGACAATGACGGCAAGGATGGGCTGCACAACCCGCCAGACCTTGGAGCCGCCTATGGCCCTGCCGCTTTCAACCTGAGGTTCTTTTTTCATTTCATGCCACCCCCTTTACGAATCATAGGTAATATTGTTGTTGGACACCCGCATGGTGGCAATGGTGATGACCAGCAGGATGACAAAGAACATCACTGCCGCCGTCGCCGCCCGGTCCATGCGGAAGTCCACCATGGCATAGCGGTAAATCAGGTACACAAACACCTCGGTGGCACGGGACGGCCCGCCCTCGGTCAGAATATCCACCGACTGGAAGACCTTCATGGAGGACAGGAAGGTGGTCACCAGCAAAAACAGCGTTGTGGGCGACAGCAGCGGCAGCGTAATGCGGAAAAACTGCTGGGAGGAGCTGGCGCCGTCCAGAGAGGCCGCCTCGTAATAATCCTTTGAAATGCCCGCCATGGCGGAAATATAGATCATCATGCCATAGCCGATGACGCGCCAGCCGGTGAGCATCAAAACCGAAAGCAGCGCGGTGCTCTTTTGGTTAAGCCAGTCCACCGGCGTCAGATGAATGAGCTTAAGCAGGTAGTTGACGACGCCGTATTCGGTGTTGAGCATCCACAAAAAGATGACCGCCGCCGAGGACATGGCCACATATTTGGGCATGAAGACAAAGGCCCGCATCATGCCGAAGCTTCTGCTCATGCGGTTAAACAGCAGCGCGAACAGCATGCCGCCCACAATGGTGACGGCAAGCTCCCCAAGGGAATACAAAAAGGTCACCTTCAGGGAGTTCCACAGATACTTGGCGCCGGTGCCGGCAAACAGCCATTTCCAGTTTTTAAAGCCGACATAAGTAAAGTCGTCGCTTAGGAGGTTCCAGTCTGTAAAGCTGATCTCCACAAGCTTGCAGATGGGATAGTAGGTAAAGCACAAAAGCAGCGCCAGCGCCGGAACAACAAAGAGAAAGTCGCCGACAGCGCTTTTGGTTTTGGGCTTTAGCATGGGTTTTCCAGCCATAACCAACGGTCCTTTCGAAGATTTGCCTTGAATGGCACTTGGGTGCAACAAGCGATATGTTGCACCCAAGTGACGATGTTATCCCGCCGCTGAGGACACGGTTTATTTGCTGTCCTCAAGAATTTCATTGATCTCCACGACCATATCGTCGGACTTCGTATTGATGTCCGCCTGCTCCGCCATCATTTCGTTCATATAGTTCTTCCAGGTGGTGGCAAGCTGGGCCCAGGCCGCGTTCTGGATGCGGGGCTTAATGAGGTCCAGGTTATCAAAGACCGCCTTAAACTCGGGCTTTTTGGCCAGGAAATCCTTGCCTTCGTCGGTTTGCAGGACAGAGTTGCGGGTGGGGGTATAGCCGGTGCCCTCGGCCCACTTCATGTTGACGTCCTTGCCGCACAGATACTGCAGGAACACCCAGGCGGCATTTTTGGTCTTCTGGTCAACCTTGGCGGGAATGCCCAGGACGCAGCCGCCCACCTCGGAATCCTTGGCGCCGGTGGTGCCCGCGGGGTACCAGGCCATGCCTACCTCAAAGTCGCAGTTGTCCACATAGTTGTTGTACAGCGAGGAGGTGTGCAGCACGCTGAAGGTTTTGCCGTCGTAGAAGCTCTGGCGCATGTTGGCGGAGGCGTCCTTACCAAAGGCCCAGGTGGCCACGCCGTCCTTGCACCACTGCTGCAGCTTGGCGGTAACACCCTTGGCGGTGTCGCTGTTAAGGTCGCAGGTGTTGTCGTCGGTGATGATCTTGACGCCCTCGTTGAGGTACAGGGTCTCGAAGTACCACTGGTCCCAGCCGGGGATGATGGTCCCTACGCCGCCCGAAGCCTTGGCCGCATCCTGAAGGAACGCGTCAAAGTCGGTGATGACGGTGGGGACGGTAATGCCTGCCTTTTGGGCCATGTCCTTATTGTAATAAATAATCTGGGTGGAGTGCAGGAAGGGCAGGGAGACCTGCTTGTCGCCATACTTTGCAGACTCCAGCAGACCGACGGCAAAGTCGTCCACGTCGTATTTGGTGGCCGCAATGTAGGGGGTCAGGTCCTCGTAAACGCCGTTGGCGCCATAGCTTGCAACATAGTCGGTATTGGCAACCACCACCGCGGGAAGGCCGGAGCCTGCCGCATGGGCGGCCACAAGGGCCTCGTTAATCTCGGAATAGCTGCCAATATACTGCGCTTCAACCGTGATAAGGTCCTGGGACTTGTTGAATTCGTCCACGATTTCGGCGACAAGCCCGTCATACTGGGTCTCCAGCGCGTGCCACCAGGTGATGGTGATGGGCTCGGTAACAGCGTACTTTGCGGCTTCGTCAACTGCGGGCTCCCCCGCGTCGGGGCCGGAGGCAGGAGATGACGGAGCTTCGGTGCCGCCGCATGCCGTCATGGCGAACATCATCGAAGCAGCTAAGAGAATTGCTAAAAGCCTTTTCATAACTCTCTCCCTTTCATTTCTTGACACATATTTTGGGCATTCAGACAAACTTGCGTCCGTCTTTGCACCGGGCAGAAATCATGATGCGCAAATATCGAAACTCCCGTGGTTCAGTTCATGCAAAATCAGCCAACCCGTTCCCTTTGAGTGTTGGCAATTTGCAACAATTTAATACGTCAAACTGTCTCTCAATTCGCACATATGACACAAAATAGTATAATCGATTGGCGCGCTTTTGGCAACACGTGTCCCACAATTTGATTTTATTCCATTTTAAATCACGCAAATGTACATTTTGCCGAATCCGCATCCGCAGTCTTTGTTCATTCCGCCGTTCTTTTGGCGTGTTTTGGCATTGAGGTTTGATTCCTATTGAGAATCGCCTGTTAATCATGCTACAATCAAATCGTTTTAAATATCTGTATCGCCCGTATGGAAAGGTCTTGTATCATGGATACCATTAAAATTGAGAAACGGCAGGTTAAGATGATTGCCCACCGGGGGCTGAGCGGCCTGGAAAAGGAAAACACCCATGCGGCCTTTGTGGCGGCGGGCAACCGCAGCTATTTTGGCATCGAAACCGACGTCCACCGCACGGCGGACGGATATTTTGTGCTGTGCCACGACGACAGCACCCAGCGCATCTCCGCCGATTCCATGGTGGTGGAGGACACCGCCTACGAGGCCCTTACCCGCCTGCGCCTTACCGATATGGACGGAATTCAGGGCCGCCGCGACCTGGTCATCCCGGATCTTGCCGACTACATTGCAATTTGCAAAAAGTACGGCAAGGTCTGTGTGCTGGAGCTGAAAAACGCCTTTACGCCGGAGGACATCCAAAAAATCGCTGCCATCATCGCTGCCATGGGCTATTTGGAGCAGGTCATCTTTATCTCGTTTAACCTGCCGAATCTCCAGGTGCTGCGCAGGCTGCTGCCGGACCAGCGCATCCAGTATCTATTGGATGAATATGACGAAAATACCATAAAGATTCTTCGGGAAAACAGGCTTGACCTGGACATCCGGTACACCGCCCTTACCCCCCGGCGGATTGCCGCGCTGCATGACGCCGGCATTGAGGTGAACTGCTGGACCGTCAACGACCCGGAGCATGCAAAGACGCTGATTGCCGCCGGGGTGGATTATATCACCACCAATTTATTGGAGTAGCCTTGGGCAGACGGCAAAAAAGACGCAGGTCCCGTCTGTTAAAACACCTCCTTTCCCAAGCACTTGGGAAAGGAGGTGTTTTTCGTATCCGCCGTGCCCCGGGGGCACGGCGGATTCCGCGTCTTGCCATCTTTGGCCGGGGGGTTATAAAGGCTACTGCGCAAAACTGTAACGGATAAAATCGACAAGCTGCTCCTGATTCGGCGCCGAACGGGGCACAAACAGAATATAGAAGCCCTTTGCGGCCTCGACGCCGCTGTCCCGGACAAACCGGCTGCCGCTCATATCCAGCCCCCAGGCGCCGGTTTTCCCGTCCGCCCCGGCCAGTTCGATCAGCGCACCGGGGCCGATCTGCTCCAGCAGGTCCGCGGGCAGCAGCGCACGAAAATCGGCCATGGGTACGTCTGCGGCAAAATGCTGAAATACCGGCACCGAGGTCACCACAAAATCCAGTTCGCTTGTGACAATGTAGGCGATGATCTTTCCGTTGCTGGCGGACGTGTAGTCGGTGGCCCCGCCCTCCAGGTCGATATACAGCACATCGTCAAAAACAACGCGCTGGCTTTTATCCAGCGTCAGCCCCGACGTGTAGCCGTCCAGGATGGCCCCGGCATCAAAAAGACCGTAGTCGTCATTGGTAAAAAACCCCTGCAATACAATTTCCCGCCGGCTTTGGTAAACGGCGTCCCCCACATACAGGCCCATACACACCAGTATGACCAAACCGACGATCCAAAAGCGGTAATAATATAAAATGTACCGGACCTTTTTGCCAAAGCTCATGGGCGCAAGCTTTTCCGCTTCGGTCTGCCGCCAATTTTTAAACCTTGTAATCATCCTCATTTTTAAGCTCCTATGGCAAGGGCCCGGAAGAGTCCTCCCCCGGCACTTTTCTTTTCTTTGGTTTACCGCTATAATTATAATACAGAATAGGGTCCCTAGCAAATGTAATAAAGAGGTAACCGTCATGAGCAATCTGTTTAACCCCGAAAATAAGGCTTGGAACTTCATTGCAAAAATCGCGGATGTGTTCTGCATCAGCATATTGTGGGTGGCGTGCTCGCTCCCCGTCGTCACGGCGGGGGCGGCCACCGCCGCCCTTTACCGCTTTTCCCTCCACCTGGTAAACGATACCGAGGACATGGTGTTCCGCGGCTTTTTTAAAGCCTTTAAAGCAAGCTTTAAAAAGGCCACCCTGGTCTGGCTGATCCAGGCCGCTGTGGGGCTGTTCCTTGGGTACGACTGCTTTTTGGCCTGGCATTACTATACCGCCAGCGGCGGCATGGGGGCCATGCTGGTGCTGGCGGTCATATGCTGCGCCGCGCTCATTTTTATTATGCTGTCCCTCTACCTCTATCCCCTGCTGGTCACCTTCGACTTTGGCATCAAAAAGCTTTTTCGGGACAGCATGATCCTTTCTCTGGGCAACCTTTGGCACACCGTCACCATCCTGCTGATCTGGGCCGCCGCCGCAGTGGGCATCTTCTATTTTTCGGGTGCGTTCTTTCTGTTTGTGGGCCTGGCGGTTTTCTTCTCCTCCTATTTTGTCAGGGCCGTGTTTTTAAAATACGCCGAGGAGGATGAGGGGTGACGGCCTGCGCACAACTTCCGCCGGGTGCTCCCCGGCAAACCGGAGGATTCCTTTTTGTGCCGGAATGGGGCATTATCATCTTAAAGCATATGCAGGCCCCCCAGAAAATCAACGAGCATCGCTGAACCGCGGACAGAAATTTCTGTCCGCGCTATTGACAAACGGGTCAAAAACGCATATTGTTGTATTGCACAACAGTTAGGCAATACAACAAACTGAGGGTGGTTCTGTCATGTCCCTGTTTCGAACGCATATCTCCCGCCACAAGCTGCTGTTTATCCTTGCGCCGCTGCTGACCCTTTGCGGCGCGGTGGGCGAAGTCCTTCTTCCCCGCATGATTGCGGACCTTATCAATCACGGCATTGCCGCTTCGGATATGGCCTACGTCCGGCGCCAGGGACTTGCTATGCTGGGCCTTGTTGCCCTGCTGGTGCTTCTGTCCGTGCTGGGCGCCCTTTGCGCCGCAAAGGTGTCGGTCCTCTTTTCCTCCGGCATCCGCAGGGATGTGTTTGCAAAAATCCAGGAGTTTTCCTTTGCCAACATCGATTCCTTCCATACCGGCTCGCTGGTGACAAGGCTGACCAACGATGTGGCACAGATCCAGCAGTTCACCATGCAGATGCTGCGGATGGGCATTCGCAGCCCGGCCCATCTGCTGGGCGCCCTTGTCATGGCCTTCAGCATCAATGTCCGCCTGGCCCTGGTGATTTTGGTGGTCACCCCGGTGCTGGCAGTTTTAATTGCGGTCATCATCCGCGCGGCGCTGCCGCGCTTTGCCCGGATGCAAAGCCGCATCGACCAAGTGAACGCCCTGCTGCAGGAGGCCATGACCAATGTGCGGGTCATCAAATCCTTTGTGCGCGGCGATTATGAAAAGGCGCGCTTTGACAGTGCCAATCTGGAGCTGCAGGAGGCCTCCCTGGACGCCAACCGCATCATGCTGCTCCAACGCCCCACCATGACCCTTGCCATGGACCTGACCACCGTGGCAGTGGTGTGGTTCGGCGGCAGCCTGATCATCGGCGGCCGCATGCCGGGGGGGGATCTGACCGCCTTTATCACCTATGTCACCCAGATTCTGACGTCGCTCAACATGCTTTCCAACATTCTGGTGACAAGCTCCCGCGCCATTGTGTCCGCAAACCGCATCAGCGAAATCGTCGAGACCAAGGTTGATTTAAACGACGACTATGCCGCCCGCAAGGAGCTTGCCGTATCACAGGGCAGCGTCGAGTTCCGCGACGTCTCCTTCCGCTACTACAAACGCAGCCGGAACCCCGTCTTAAGTCACGTCAGCTTTTCCATTGCGCCGGGGCAGACGGTGGGGCTGCTGGGCTCCACCGGCAGCGGCAAGACGACCCTGACCCAGATGATCCCCCGCCTGCTGGACCCGGACCAGGGCAGCATTCTGGTGGACGGTGTGGACGTGCGGGATTACAGCCTGCAAAACCTGCGGGGCGGCGTCGCCATGGTGCTGCAGAACAACCTGCTGTTTTCCGGCTCCATTGCCGAAAACCTGGCCTGGGGCAGCGAGCACGCCACCCCGGAGGAAATGGCCCGGGCCGCGGAGTATGCGCAGATCCACCAGTTTATCTCGGACCTGCCGGACGGGTACGACACCGAGCTTGAGCAGGGCGGCGTCAACCTTTCCGGCGGCCAGAAGCAGCGGCTCTGCATCGCCAGGGCACTTCTAAAGTCCCCAAAAATTTTGATTCTGGACGATTCCACCAGCGCCGTGGACACCGCCACCGAGGCCAGAATCCGGCGGCACCTGGCCGATTCCCTGCCGGATACCACCAAAATCATCATTGCCCAGCGGGTCACCTCGGTCATAGACGCCGACAAAATTCTGGTGCTTAACGACGGGATGCTGGTGGGAGAGGGTTCCCACCGCGAACTGCTGGCAAGCAACACCGTTTACCGGGAGATTTACTACTCCCAGGTGAAAAAGGAGGAGGCAATGGCATGATTGATTCCAGCCGCGCAGAGCGTCTGCGCCAGAAGTACGCGCAAAAGGGCGCGGCGGTATCCCGGCAGGAGGCACGGCCAAAGGGCCCGGTTCAGCGGGGGCCGGGCGGCGGGCCGGGGAGCCGCTTTTCCGGCGGGAAGCCGCAAAACACCACCCAGGTCATCCGGCGCCTGGCCGCCTATCTGGGCCGGGAGCGTCTCCTGCTGGCGGGGACCGCCGTCCTGATTTTGGTGAACACCGTGTCCTCCCTTGCCTCCTCCTACATGCTGCGCCCCATCATCAACACCTATATCGCGCCGTCGCACGGGTCCGGCAGTCTGTCCGGGCTGTCCCGGGCGCTCATGGTAATGATGGCCCTTTCCCTGACCAGCCTGCTTTCCAATTACGCCATGACGCGGATGATGCTGCGGGTGTCGCAGCGGGTGCAGAAGAACATCCGCGGCGAGCTGTTTGCAAAGCTGCAGCGGCTGCCGGTGGGCTTTTATGACAGGAACAACAACGGCGAGATTATGAGCCGCTTTGTCAACGACGTGGACACCGTGGGCGAAATGCTCAACAATACCATCGCCCAGCTGCTGTCCGGCGCCATCACCCTGGTGGGCACCCTGTGCCTGATGCTGTACACCAACGTGCCGCTCACCCTTCTGGTGGTGGTGTTCATCCCCCTTACCGTCCTGTGCATCAGGGCCTTTACCCGGCGCGGACGCAAATATTACGGCCAGCAGCAGGCCGCCCTGGGCATGCTGGGCGGGTTTATCGAGGAATCCATGTCCGGGCAAAAGGTCATCAAGGTGTTCTGCCACGAGGACATTACCATGGATGAGTTTGACTGGCTCAACGGCAACCTGCGCGCCAAACAGACCCGGGCCCAGTACGTCGGCGGCAGCATGATGCCGCTGATGCAGGGCATCAACAACCTCAATTATGTGGCGGCGGCCTGTGCGGGCGTGGCGCTGTGCATCCTGCGGGGCTTCGATATTGGCGGGCTGACAGTGTTTGTCAACTACGCGCGGCAGTTTGGCCGGCCCATCAACGAGCTTTCCGGCCAGATGAACAACGTCTATTCCGCCCTGGCCGGCGCCGAGCGCGTTTTCGAAATCCTTGACACGCAAACCGAACCGGACGATCCCCCGGACGCCGTGGAGCTGACCCACTGTGAAGGCGCTTTGGCACTGGAGCACGTCACCTTCGGCTATGACAAGGGGCACCCGGTGCTGCGGGACATCTCCTTTACGGCGGGCCGGGGGCAGAAGATCGCCTTTGTCGGCTCCACAGGGGCGGGCAAAACCACCGTCGCCAACCTGATTCCCCGCTTCTACGACATTTGGGACGGCGCCATTACCATCGACGGCCTGGATATTCGGCAGATTACCCGGGACAGCCTGCGGCGCAATATTACCGTCGTTTTGCAGGACACCCACCTGTTTGGCGGAAGCGTCCGCGAAAACATCCGTTACGGCCGGCTGGACGCCACGGACGAGGAGGTGGAGGAGGCCGCTCGGGTCGCCAATGCCCACACGTTTATCCTGCAATTAAGCGACGGATATGATACAATATTGGACAAGGACGGCACAAATTTAAGCCAGGGCCAGCGGCAGCTGCTCAACATTGCCCGGGCGGCGCTTTCCCGGGCGCCCATTTTGATTCTGGACGAGGCCACCAGCTCCATTGACACCCGGGCCGAGCGCTATATCGAACAGGGGCTGGACCGGCTGGCCGCCCAGCGGACCACCCTTGTCATTGCCCACCGTCTTTCCACCGTGCGGGATGCGGACACCATTCTGGTCCTGGAGCAGGGGGAAATCATTGAACGGGGCGACCACGAGACCCTTCTGCGCCAGGGCGGCCGGTACTTTGAGCTGTACACCGGGCTGGCGGAGCTATCGTAAAGGACGGGGGTGAGAAGATGGAATATGATGATTCCGACCTGAACCGCGTAATTGGACGAAGCATCCGGCAGCTGGAGCAAAAGCGCAGGCAGTACATGGACAGCAGCCTCCAGGGCACCGGGCTCCACGGGCCCATGTACCGCTGCCTGCTGTTTTTGGCGCGGAACCCCGGCTCCAGCCAGGACCAGCTGGCGGAGCATCAGCACACCGACAAGGCCAACATCGCGCGGATTGCGCGCAAGCTGGAGGATTTGGGGTACATTGTGCGCAGGCAGGACGAGGACAACCGGCGGCAGTATCAAATTGACCTGACCGACCGGGGCGCGGCGCTGGTCCCCCGCATCCGCCAGTGCCTGCATGCGTGGAACGCGGCTTTGGTGGCGGGAATCAGTGTGGAGGAGGAAGAGGCGCTGATCCGCCTGCTGCGCAGGATGCAGGACAATACGGAAGCCCTGTGACAGGCCCCCTGCCCAGCCAATCTCAGCGTTTTTCCAAAAGGATCACCCATAGAGCTATCTGTTGAGAAGACACCGCCCGCCCCGGCCTCGCACCGCGCCGGCGGTTTCTCTTCAGTTGAAGGCGGAAGCAGTACATCCAAGCTGCTTCCGCCTTTTATGAAGCGTTCTGTTTTTATCTTTGGTAGGGTGTCTTGCGGTAGACATGCTCCAGGTTGTAACGGACGGCGGTGCCCTGGTGAATGTTCATGGTGAACATCCTGACCTCCTCCCCGTTCCGACGAAAGAGCCGGGTTCCATCGGCGTTTCCCTCGGGGGCTTCCATGATTCGGTTCAAAGCGTCCAGCTCAAACCGCAAAATGGAGCTGGTTACATCCCAGCACCCATGGCCGGGGAAAATGGACTCTATCTCGTCCAGCCGCGCTGCCACAGCCTGCATGTCCCGCCAGAGGGTTTCCACATTGCAGTTGTCGGCGGCCGGGTCGGCCCCGTAGCCGCCGCCTACGCCGGTGATGTCCCCAGCAAAGAGGATGTGGTTGCGTCTGTCCAGGTAGGCGCACTGCCCCGCCGAATGGCCCCGAAGGGGGACGGCCTCCACCTCATATCCGTCCCCCAGGTCAAAGATGTGCCCGGTGGGGACGGGGATCAGCTCGTACTCCTTGTAGGGGATGATGTCGGCCCGGTCAAACTGGGTATAGATGTTCTTTCCGCTTTCGTCGAAGAGGTAATCCCAGATGGTGGGGCTCATGGCCCGCAGGCGCATGGAATATTCCTCGTCCTTGTGGCAGTAGCATTTGTCAAATTGGGCGTTGCCGTAGGCATGGTCATAATGGTGGTGGGTATTGGCTGCAATAATCTCCTTATCCCTGCTTTTTACCAAGTGTTGGACCAGTCCCTTCAGGTCCCCCACGCCAAAGCCGGTATCCACAAGCATGACCTTCTCGGGGCCGTCGATGACATACATCCACAAATCGCCCGCCCCGTCCATGGACTCCTGGAACAGCGCCCAGACATTATCCCGGACCTTATAGGCCTCCACATAGGGATTGATTTCCGGGTAAAATTCCTTCAGGGAGCTGGTCTCCCGCAAAATTTTCATAAAGGGCCAGCGGCAGGGGTGCTCCTCCTCCCACAGAATTCGGTGGGATTTCAGATTGGACCTGATGTAGCGGTTGGGAATGGGCGTTCCTCCTGGCATAATGGCTTCCTCGCTTTCCTGTGATTGATTAAAGTTTCAGTTCTGTCAGCAGCTGCGTGATATGGGCGAGGACCCGGTCGCATCCATGCTGGTCCAGAAGCCCATCCCGGTCCCGCAGGGCGAAGACCGCGGCAGCCCCGCTGGCCCGCCCGGCCTGTATCCCGTTTTGGGAATCCTCCACAATGACGCATTCCTCGGGCCCGACGCGCAGTCTGTCCATCAGCAGTCCGTATATATAGGGGTCGGGCTTTCGCCGGTCCAGGTCCCAGCCCGAAACGACCGCATCAAAGCTGCCGGCAAGCCCGCACTCCTCCAGCCCGCGCCTTAGCACCCCACTGCTGGAGTTGGAGGCCACGCCGGTAAGGAGCCCGGCCTGCCGCAGCCTTGCCACCGTTTGGCAAAGACCGGGGGTAAGCAGCTCCCCATAGCGGTATTCCAGCCGGGGGAAGACAGTCAGCTCCTCCCTGTAAAGCCGGTAGGCCGCCTGGCCACCAAAGAGCCCGTCCATATACCGGCCCCGGTCCTGGTGGGGAACCTTTGGGGGCGCGCCGACAAGCCCATACAGCGCCCTTCGGTCCTCCACCCGGACGCCGCACCGGGCCAGCTGATCTTCGCAGTAGTCCATCCGGTAGGTCTCGGTCTGACAGATGACGCCGTCAAAATCAAAGAGAGCCGCTTTGATACGCTCTGGATTCATGCTGTTTCCTCCCGCCCCCTGCCGGTTTATTTCTTTTCCACCAGCAGCTTCCTCGTCTTCCACTTGCCGCTTAGGAAATACCCCAGGCAAATACAGCCGGGCAGAATCCGGGAGCAGGCCACGCCCCACCAAAGACCCAGATACCCCATGTTGAACACGGTCATGAAGAGCCAGCTTAGCCCGACCTTGCACACCAGGCCGTCCATAATGCCGATGGCAAAGCCCAGCTCCACAAAGCCGCAGCCTGTGACCATGGATTGGAAGGAGCCCGTAAAGGCCGAGGCGAAGAAATGTATGATAAAGATTCGCAGGAATGTGCCGCCCAGCTGGATGACTGCCTCATCCGGCGTGAAAATACGGAAGATTTGATGGGGGATGGCAAGGCACAGCAGCCCCGATACGGCGGCACAGACGGTGGCCGAAACGTATGTATAAAGGGTGATCTTCCGGGCGCGTTCAACTTCACTTGCCCCCAGGTTTTGGCCAATCATGGCCGCCGAGGCGCTGTTGATGCCCTGGACGAAAACCTCGAGAAATTTCTGAAGCTTGTTGCCCACCACGTTGGTGCCCGATACAACCGAGCCGAAGCTGTTGATATTGGCGTTGACCCACAGGGTGCCTACCCGGACAAACATGGTCCGAACCACCTGGGGAATGCCCACCTTGACAATTACTTTCAGAAGCTCCCTATCAACTTTGAAATAAGAAAGCTTCGGTTCAAAGTCAAACTGCTCCTTCCGCTTCCACATAAAGTAGAAGGTGGCCAGAAAGGACCCGGCCTGGGATGCCACCGTGGCAATGGCGGTTCCGGCGGCCCCCAGGGGAATGACCGCCACTAAAAAGATGTCCAATACAATGTTGATGGTCGCGGCCACCAGGATGAACATAAGCGGCTTTTTGGATTCCCCCATACCCTGGAGAACGCCCACCACGGCGTTGTAGCCGAAGATAAAAGGGTACCCCAGGGCGGTGATGAGCATATAGTTTCTGGCCTGGCCCCAGGCCTCCCCGGGACATTGAAGCAGCCTGAGCACCGGCGTGCAGAGAAGGAAGGCCGCAAGCATCAAAATCACCGAAAGTCCCATCATAAAGGTGATCAGCGTCCCCACCGTTTTTTTGATCCGATCCTCATCCCTGGCCCCCACCAGCTGGGAAATGAAGATCTGTCCGGCGCTGGCAAAGCCCATGGCCACCGGCGCCACCAGGTCGGCCATCTCGCCCCCCACGCCGACACCCACCGTGCCCACATTGCCCACATACTGTCCAATTACAGCCACATCCACCATGGAGTAAAGCTGTTGGACCAGACTGGTCAGCACCATGGGGCCGGCAAAGATCAGCAGGTTTTTTAAAATTGGGCCGGTGGTCAGGTCGAGCCCCACCCTTCCCTGTGCTTCAGATTTTGTCATTCAATCTTTATCTCCTTATAGTCATAGTCGAAGTGCTTAAGGCCCTGTTTGGCAGAGCCATAGAAAGGGCAGCCCCCGCTGCCCCCTAATCGAAACCGCCTTCCTTCTTCAGGCATTGCTCCAACGCATCGGCCACCCGGCGAAAGCTCTCATTCCCCTCTCCAAAGACCCGTTGGGGCAGAATTACGCAGTCGCTGTCCTCCAAAAACAGAAGAAGCAGGTTGGAAAAAATCCGATAGTCCTTCAGCCTTCTCCGGGTGTTGTTGACCCAGAGCTTCCCCTCCTTCAGCTCCACATGAAGCGGCTGATACGCTTCGTCCCCCGCCTGCTCCGCCCGTTGTGCGGCGGCTTTTTTCATGCTTCGGGCCACCAGATAATTAACCAGTAATACCCATAAAAGGCTCCCGCCCACCGCCAGCGGCCAAACCCACCAGGGTACCGGAAAGAAAATGGCGATTAGGAGGAGCAGGATCCCCGGCAGGATGAGCCAGCAGCGGTGCCGGAGCTTTCGAAAGGAGGGATCCCCCAGCATCCGGCAGGCCCAGTAATCCCGATATTCCTCTTTTTGGAGGGTAAAACTAAAATCCATGGCGAGCAGTCCTTTCCATTCCGTTCAAATCAAATCAAAGGAGCCGGAGCGCAATCTGCCCGGCTCCTTTGATTTACCGTGTGAGAGGAAGAAAGAGAGGAGGAGAAAATGCAAAATCAGGCAAGAATCTTGGTGAAGTAGCCAACGGCGGCCACCGCCAGCATCACCAGCATAATCTTCATGGCCGACCATTTCTTTTCCTTAATCAGCCAGTAGGTAAGGTAGAAGCAAATCAGCGAGAACACACCGGGATAAATGGCGTCAAAGACCTGTTCCTGCAGGTTGACGACCACGCCGTTAATGTTGAACTCCAAAGCGGTGCGGATATTGACCATGCTGCCCACGGTGCCGCCCACGATGATAATCCCCAGGGTTTCCACCGCCAGCATCAAACGGTCCTTGAGGGCGGAACCTATGAGCGTTTCGGCGCCGTCCACACCGGCCCGGATACCCAGCGTAAAGAGCGTATAGGTCAGGGGGAAGTTTACCGCGGCATAAACCACAATGACCACAATGGCGCCCAGAGGAGAACCTTGCGAGGACAGACCGATGCCGATGGAAAGTAAAATGGGGGTAAAAAGAATCTGCCAAAGGGTATCGCCGATGCCGGCAATGGGGCTGGCCAGAGCTGTTTTGATGGTTTGGATGATGTCGTTGGGCACCTCGCCGGTGCGGGCTTGTTCGATCTCCATGCCCAGACAAATCCCCCAAATAATAGAACCAAAGCCCTGCTGGGTGTTGAAGAAAACCATGTGCCGCTCCACCAGGTCCCTTTGCTTTTCGGGGTCGCCGGGATAAAGGTCCTCCCGGGCCGAGGCCATCATCATGGCCATGGAGCAGCCCATCATGCGCTCCATGGTAAACAGCTGCGTAATATGAAACATGAGCCACCAGAACATGCGGTTGATAAATTTCTTGTCATTTTTCAGTCCGGCAAGGCGCTCTTCATTGGAGACCGCCGGCATATTGGTATTCACGGCCATTTTTACACCCCCAGTTTCGTAGTCTCGCCCTTATCGGAGAGGACGAAAACCAGATAGGCGATGCCCAGTCCGATAAAGGTGAGGGACAGGACACTGATGCCCATGCCCTTGACCAGGGCAAAGCCGAACAGGAACAGAAACCACTGGGCCTTGTTCTTTAAAAGGCCCGCAAGCAGCAGACCAAAGCCAAGGGTCCGCAGCAGGGAGGTAAAGGTGGTAATAACCCCCGTAACCCATGGGGGAAGCAGCGCCACCATGGTGATGATGGCATCCTGGCCAACCAGGGCCAGCAGCATGACGGGCAGGCCGTACATCAAAAAGCACAGCCCCTGCTGCCAGATATAGGTGGCGGCAATGGCTTGCTTAAGCTTGTTCCGGTGCACAAAGCTATCCACATGGTGCAGGGCCGCCTGCTTTACAATATTGCCAAAGGACTTTAGGGGAGTCTCTATGGCCGAGCAGGCCAGGCAGATGGTCAGGGCCAGGGCGGCGGCCTCCTCCGGCCCGGAGCTGGCGGCCATGGCGATGGGGATGCCAAAGAACATGGACATGCCAATGGCGGGCATGGACTGCACGCCGCCGATGGAGGTGGCGCCCAGATACAGGGCCTGAATGACGCAGCCGATGATCATGGCCGTCTTCATATCGCCCATGATAAGGCCGATGGCAAAGGCGATGGTCAGGGGGCGGCTGCAGATATTAAGGAAGATCCAGCCGCCTAAGATGCCGGAGTTGTAGGCATAGGAAGCAATACCTAGGAGAATCGCCTGGAGCACAGTAATTTGCACTATTCTCTCTCCTTTATCGTTTGTTCTTAAAGCTTGTTCTGGATGTTTTCCCACTCAAGCAGAGTGGAGTTGGGAACCTTTTGGAGCCAGATGTGAACCCCATCGGCGGCCATGCGCCTGGCGGCGGAGATTTCCTCCGAGGAGAAGAAAATGCCGGGGTAGAGCTCCGTCATCTCCAGGTTGGGCCGCTTGGGCACCGAAGCCACGTTCAGGTCTTTGGGAAGGCCCGGGCACTCCTTCAGCAGGCGTTCCATCAGTGTGGGCACCCGCATAAGGATGAGGGTGGGTACGGCATCCTGAAGGGCCGCCTGGATAAGGGGAATGGATTCATCCTCGGTGGCCACAACAGTCTTGACCCCCGCGGGCGCGGCCATGATGAATATTTTCTTCAGCATGGCATTGCTGGCCGTGGCATTGTCAATGGCGATGATGGATTTGATGCCGTAGATGGGGATGATCTGGGTTACGCATTGTCCGTGGATCAGTCGGTCGTCACAGCGAATCAGTTTGATCATGCACTACTCTCCTCTCGTTCTGCAGCTGGAAACATTTGGATACTTTACTCCAAACTCCTCCTCGCATTTGGAGCATTTAGTTTATTTTGACATGGTCTGTGGCAAAAGTCAACAGAAAAAGATGTTTTGCTCCGAAAAAAAAATCATCTTGACTTTTCCGCTCCAATTCTATATGCTTGAGGTGAACACTCGCCTTTTCCCTTATCCCTGCTTAACGGGACGGATTGACCGTTCTCTCCGCTGGGTATCAGCTTCGTTCTTTTCCCGTCCGCTCCCCCGCCCCTTTGTGAATGTTGTTTTGGGGGCGTCAACGTCAATATGATAACGCAGAGGTTCTCTATGGACATTCTCAACGCAATTCAAATTGCCTATCCCAACATGACAAAAGCCGTGAAAAAGGTAGCCGACTTCGTCCTTGGCGAGGAGGACGGCCACTATTTTCTTCACGTGACCCTGAATCAGCTGGCCTGCGACGCGGGCGTGGGGCAGGCCTCTGTGATGCGGATGATCAACGCGTGCGGCTACTCCTCCTATCGCACCTTTATGGCCGATCTCAGTCAGGTCCTGTATCAGGGCTCCGCTTCGCGCAAGGAGACCGACACCCTGGCCGACGACTGGGGGGAGATTCTTCAGCTGTGCCAGTCCGGCCTGGACAAGGAGATGCTCCGCCTCTGCGCCGAGACCCTTTGTCATGCCGATTTTGTCATATGCCAGGGCTATGGCAACTCCAGCCACATCGCCTCGCTGGCCGCCAGCCACCTCCGCCGCACCGGCCTGGTGGCCGCCCAAAATATCCCCGGTGAAATCAGCTATTCCGCCGAGGTCTTTTCGCCCCAACGGCGGGCCGTGGTCCTTTCCTTTTCCATCACCGGCGAAACCGCCGAAATCATCCGTATCTCCAAGGAGTATGCCGAAAACGGCGTCTGTGTCATCGCCCTGACCGGGCGGACCGAATCATCCCTGGCCAAGCTGTCCAACTTTACCTTCTTCACCCCCACCCGGGTGGCCGGCCGAAAGTATGGCCGCTGGCTGGACGGCATGGTAAGCCAGCTTTTTGTGGTAGAGGCTTTGGCCGGGGAGGTTAAAAAAATCAAGTACGCAAAGGAAGCGGAAGCTTAAGGCACATGCGGGTTCTCATC
>CALGIL010000273.1 GCA_937914895.1 uncultured Angelakisella sp. | reverse complement strand
GCAGAGGCAAACGTTGGAGGGCAGCGTCCAGGGGGTGGTGGTCCAGGCCAGCAGAAAGGCGTCCTCGCCCTTGGCCCGGAATTTGACATAGGCACTGGTCTCGGTGACGTCCTTATAGCCCTGGGCCACCTCGTGGGAGGACAAAGGGGTGCCGCACCGGGGGCAGTAGGGCACAATCTTAAAGCCCTTGTACAAAAGGCCCTTGTCAAAAATTTGCCGCAGGGCCCACCACTCGGATTCGATGTAGTCGTTGTGGTAGGTAACATAGGGGTTGTCCATGTCCGCCCAAAAGCCCACAATGTCGGAAAACTCCTCCCACATCCGCTTATAGGTCCAGACGCTCTCCTTGCACTGCTCAATAAACCGGGCAAGGCCGTAGGATTCAATCTGGTCCTTGCCGTCCAGGCCCAGGTGCTTTTCCACCTCCAGCTCCACCGGCAGGCCGTGGGTGTCCCAGCCCGCCTTGCGGGGGACGTAAAAGCCCTTCATGGTGCGGTAGCGGGGCACCGTGTCCTTGATGACCCGGGTCAGCAGATGGCCGATGTGGGGCTTGCCGTTGGCCGTGGGCGGCCCGTCATAAAAGATATAGGGCTCGGCGTCGGGGCGCTCCATGCTTTTTTGAAAAATGTCATGCTGCTTCCAGAAGGACAGGACATCCTTTTCCATGTCCGGAAAGCTGAGATTTGTGGGTACCCTGCGATACATAAACAGTCCTCCTAAATAAAAAAACCTCCGCCCCGCAACAGGACGAAAGTTCGTTTTTTGCCACCATTCCTGCATACTAACATACGCGCTCCCGATAACGGGGGAATCCGGCACAGCCTACTGGCCCCTGGGGGCGTTTGACCTGCGGCTCGGGAGTGATTTTCCTCTCTGACCTACCGGCACCGGGCTTCCACCATCCCCGGCTCGCTGCGGCCTTCGGCACAGAGTCTACTTTCTCCGTCAAAGCCTGTTCTTCTATTATGCTTATCTTATGCCAGGATGCCCAATCTGTCAAGTCCCGCCCGCGTTGGAGGGGCCGGATTTGCCTGTTCGCTGTGGGCGGACATGCCGCGCACAGGACCGCGTTGGTACAATGCCCCCGTCATTCATGATTTATTCACGTTTTTATGATTTTTTTACAAACTATTTGCATAATATTTGGGTTGGTGCGGTTGTCATGCGGATATTTTACAGTATAATAATAAAGTCGAGACAAAAACCACTCCAAACTAAGGAAGGGGACGGGAATGAACCAAAGACTCAAGGAAAAAATACAGGAAGCACTGTCTTCCGTCCTGCCCATCACGGCCATCGTCCTGCTGGTCAGCATCACCATTGCGCCCATGCCCATCGGCACGATGATGCTGTTTTTGGCCGGCGCCGTTTTGCTCATTATCGGCATGGGTTTTTTCTCCCTGGGCGCCGATATGTCCATGATCCCCTTTGGCGAAAGCATGGGGACACAGCTTACCAAGAGCAAAAAGGTCGGACTTACGGCGCTCCTCTGCTTTGTCATCGGTGTTGCCATCACCATTGCCGAGCCGGACCTGGCGGTGCTGGCCACCCAGGTGCCCGCCATCCCGGACAGGACGCTGATTTTAACGGTGGCGGTGGGGGTCGGCATCTTTTTGGTGGTGGCCATGCTGCGGATTTTGTTCCGGCTGCCGCTGTCCGTCCTGCTTATCGGCTTTTACATTGCCACCTTTGCGCTGTCCTTTTTTACCCCGGCCGACTTTGTGCCCATGGCCTTCGATTCGGGGGGCGTCACCACCGGTCCCATCACGGTGCCCTTTATTATGGCGCTGGGCATCGGCATGGCGGCCCTGCGCAGCGACAAGCACTCCCAAAACGACAGCTTCGGCCTTGTGGGTCTGTGCAGCATCGGCCCCATTTTGTCGGTGATGCTGCTGGGGATTTTGTACAACCCCACCTCCGCCGGATACGAGCCCATTCTGGTTCCTGAGATCGTCACCACCCAGGACGTGGCCCGGGAGTTTGCCGTCGGCTTTCCCAAATACGGCAAAGAGGTACTTATCGCCGTGGTGCCCATCATGCTGATGTTCCTGGCCTTCCAGGCGGTATCCAGGCGGTTTCAAAAACGACAGATCACCCGGGTCCTCATCGGGTTTTTATACACGTACATTGGCCTGGTCACCTTTTTGACGGGGGCCAACGTGGGCTTTTTGTCCGCCGGTTACTACATCGGCTCGGAGCTGGCCGGGTCCGAGCCGATGTAGTAACCGGCGGACAAAAAGCC
>CALGIL010000272.1 GCA_937914895.1 uncultured Angelakisella sp. | reverse complement strand
CCGATGGCGCCGCCCACAATGGCAACCACCACGTACAGAATCATCAGCTTCAGGGCGTTAAAGTTCCGCCGGGTAAGCATATAGTACCCAAACAGCACCAGGCCCATGGGCAGCAGCCCGGGGAAGATTCCGTTGAGCACCGTGTTGATGTTCACCGTGGCAAGGTCGCTGGTGTACTCGATGCCCAGGTTAAAGCGCACATAGTTGGCCGTCAGCGCGCCGGTCACCGTCAGGCCCATGACCGCCATGGCCGACTGGATGCGGGCCATGCGCTCGCCCAGAATCAGGTCCACCGCGTCGGTGCCCAGGTTGTAGCCCAGGGTAAAGCAGGCAATGGTCAGCACCGGGCAGTAAATGGCCTGAAAGATGATCCACAAAAGGGGACCCACCACCGAGCCCGTCTGCCCCGAAAGGCCGATGCAGATGCTCCGCAGAATGGGGGGGACGGTGGCCTGGTTGATGGCGTCGCCGATGCCGGCGTAGGGGCCCATGAGGCCCACCTTGATGTTCTGGATAAAGTCGTCGGTAATGTCCGCGCCGTTGGCCCGGGCCTCCTCCAAAGACAGGGCGATGCCGGGGATCATGGCGCCGATTTTGGGCTCGGTGTTAAAGAACACCCGGTGGCGCATCAGCAGGGCCTGCTGTTCCTCGGGCTTATCCTGGTAAAAGGCGTCCACAATGGGCAGCATGGCCATGGTAAAGCCGGGGGCCTGCAGACGCTCGAAGCCGAAGACGGTCAGGCACCACCAGGTCCAGGTCCAGGCGGCCTTGCGCACCTGCTGCTTGGTCAGTTTCTTTTCCACAGTTGCAGTGGCCATTATAAGTCATCCTCCTCTCCGTCGGCCCCGTTTGCCAAAGCGGCGGCGGGCCTGTCGGTGAAGATATAGTACAGCACGGCCAGGCAGCCGCCCAGCACGGCCACGCCCACGATGTTGATGGTGGTAAACTTGACCGCCATCAGACCCATGAGGTAAAAGACGATCATCTTGACATCCTTAAGGGTGTAGGCCAGCAGAATGGCCATGCCCACCGCCGGCAGCATGCCGCCCAGCACCTTGCCGATGTTCAGCACAAACAGGGGGATCATGTCAATGACGCTGGAGAACTTGTCGCCGAACATGACCGCCGCAAAGGGGACAAAGAAGCGGACCGGGAAGTGCAGGATGGCGGGCCAGTATTTATAGGCCCGCTTCATAGCGGGGATGTCGTTGTTGTCAATGGCCTTGTCGCCCATGGCGTAAAAGATGGAGCAGGCGCCCTCGTAGAAGGTAAACCACGCCGCGCCCAGCACGCCGATGGTGGCCGCCAGGGCCATGGCGATGTCCACGTCGGCGTTGGCCAGCAGCGCCAGGGGAATGCAGACATAGGACACCCAGTTCATGTCGGCGCTCATGGCGCCGCCGATGACCAGGTTGGACAGGTAGATGGTCTGCACGGCGCAGCCGATGATGATGCCCTGCTGCAGATTGCCCAGAATCAGCCCGCAGATAAAGCCGCCGGCAATGGGACCGGTGATGGCGGACTTAAACGCACATTGGCCAATGTAGGGGCATTCGGAGCTGGACAGCCATCCAAAAAGACCGATTAAAGCCGCTTGAAGTACCATAATCCTCTTTCCTCCTCACGTTATACGGGTCGCTAGTACTGATAGTTTTTCCGCGCGTCCTTCCAGTTGCTTCCGCCTTCCTCGGGGATCAGCTTGAAGGTGATGTCGATGCCCTGCTCCATCAGATAGTCCAGGTGCTTCATGTCCTCCTTTGAGCAATACACGTTGTTCCACATTTTTTCGGTGTCCGCGCGCTTGCTCAGGGTGCCAAAGATCAGCTCCCTGCCCCAGTCCACGCCGTTTTTACGCAGCTCGTAAAGGACCTGGAGGTTTTTGGCAATGACAACATACTTTTTGTTGCTTGCCACACAGGTGGGGATCTTCTCGGTGGCCTCCGCGACGTTCCAGATATACACCTTTTTGCCCACTGCGTTGCCGCCCTGGATAAATACGTTCTTCATAAACTTGTCGTTGTAAAGGGCGTCGTCAACAATGAGCACCAAAGCGTCGCAGGGGCGAAGCTTGGTCCACATAAGCACCACCTGACCATGGATGAGACGGTCGTCGATCCTGACTAAACTAAGGGACATTCTTACTGTTCCTCCTTTCTTTTCTGTGGCCATGGTGCTTCCAATGGGGCAGAGGCCGCACACGGCTCGGCTTGCGCTATTTCAATCGGCCGGGGGCCGACTGAGATCGGGCTTACAGGTCCTCGTCGTCCTCCTCCGGCCCTTCGGCAAAGGCGGCGGTGTCCAGCTTGGCAATGCTGGCCCGGCCGGCAAAAAGGGCCATATCGGCCAGTTCGTCCACGTCGTCCGCCCCCTCGCTGCCCAGGGCGCACTCGATGTACATGGCCAGGTTGACGCCGGAGACAAGGCGGTCCCCGGGGTATTTGCCGCTGATAAGGTGCCGGGTAATCTCGTTGTAGGGCGTGGCGTTTTTAAGGTCGGTCAAAAAAAGAACGGTGTCGTATTTTTGGTGGACGTCCTCGATCATCCGCGCCAGATTGCTTCGAAAGGTGTCCACCCCGTTGCCGTCCAGCTGGATAAAATACGCGTTCTCGTGCGATCCCGACACAAACTCCCCGCTTTCCTTCAGCCCCAGGCACAGGGTGCTGTGTGTCGCTACAATCATTGCGATCATGCCCGCCAACTCCTCCCCTTCGTACAAATTCCCCTATATTCTGCCTGCCCCGCGGTCAAATTTGTCTGCCTTCTGGATTTTTGCCCGGCAATCTGTTATGATGGGGCAAAGAGGAAGGCCGTGGGAGACAGGTGGACATAACTATGTCATATCATATTATACAGGAAAGGCGGGTGAGAGGAAATGCACAAAATTGACAAAAATATCCCTATTCCTTTGTACTACCAGCTGAAAGAGCTGCTTCTTAATGACATTAAAGCAAAGGTTTACCTTCCCGGCGACCCCATTCCCACCGAGCTGGAGATTGTCAAAAAGTACGACGTCAGCAGGACCACCGTACGGCAGGCCATTTCCAGCCTGGTCAACGAGGGGTGGCTGAAGCGCTACAAGGGGGTGGGCACCTTTGTCACCGAGCAGAACCAGCCCATGAACGGCGCCCTGGACGTGGCCACCATCATCAAAAGCAGCGGCTACTACCTGACCACCAAGCTGGTCAGCTTTCAGCGGGTGCCGGCGGATTCCCTGGTGGGCGAGGCCCTGCATGTGCCGGTGGACACCCCCCTTTACATGGTGGAGCGCATCCGGCTGGGCAACCGCCGCCACGTGTCCTATTCCAAAAATTACCTGCCGGCGGAGTACTTCCCCCGGCTGGAGGAGGATTTGGACGAGGCCGTCACGGGGCTGAACAACTACTGCGATCTTCACGGCTACCCCGTCACCACCATCTCCCAAAAGCTGTCGGTCATCCGGGCGGACGAGGAATCCTCCCGGATTCTGGACATTCCCCTGCAAACCCCCATTCTGCTGATGGCCAATGTCTGCCTGACGGCGGACGGCCTGCCGGTGGACTACGGCTTGTCCTCCATTTATTCCGAGGAGCTGACCATTACCACCGTGGGCAACCGCACCCCCGCCCTGCCGGAGGATGCCCCGGATGCAAACCGCTGAGAGGAGACGCCATCGCCCATGATATTTTTTGGATCGGACTTTGACGGCACCCTGCGCCGCGACGGCGCCGTCACCCGGGAGGACAAGGACGCCATCGCCCGGTTCCGCCGCCGGGGACACCGGTTTGGGGTGGTCACCGGGCGCACCTACGACGTCATCATCGACCTGCTGGACCAGTACGGCCTGCCCTATGACATCCTTATCTGCAACAACGGCGCCGCCGCCTTTACCCCCGACGGCCGTCAGCTGTTTGCGCACCAAATGCCGGTGGAGGGCGCCCGGGAGGTGGCCGCGTACTTCCACGGGGTGGACCTTATCGCCTACGGTCTCAGCGACGGGCGGAGCATTTCCACAGGGCCGTACAAGGGGCACTCCGTCCTGTATGAGGACTGCGCCCGGGACACCCTGGACGAATCCGCGCTGCTGGACGCCGGCAGGGTCTGCGGATTTTTCTCGGTCTACCGTTCCCACCAGGATATGCTGGAAGCCGCCCAGCATCTGACGTCGCATTTTTCCGGCTTTATGGAGGTCCACATCAGCGGCCTGCGGTCCATTGACACCACCCCCAAGGGAATCAGCAAAAGCACCGGTATTCTGGAGTGCCGGGACCTTTTGGGCTGCGATGAGATTTTTACCATCGGGGACGCGGTAAACGACTTGTCCATGATTAAGGACTTTGGCGGCTTTGCCGTGGAAAACGCCCAGGAGCAGGTAAAGGCCGCGGCCAGCCGGGTGGTGCCCAGCGTGGGCGCGGCCGCGGAATGGCTGCTGGCCCGCGCACCCGCCCGCCCCTAGGGCCCCTTTTGCGCTCCTGCCCATTATTCTACGTCGGGGCGGACTGAAAAAACGGTCGAAAAAGAATCCGTCCCGCACATCGGGACGGATTCTTTTTCCCTGTGGCTTACAACATCTGCTTAAAAAACTCCACACGCTCCTGGACCAGGGCGCACCACTGGGGGGACGCGGCGTACAGGTGCTCCAGCATGGCGTGGACCACGGACTGGGGACAGTGGGCCAGTTCGGCCGCCATATTCTCCGCCAGCAAAAACTGTCCCCGTTCGTCCAGGGCCGCATACCGGGCGGCCGGCTGGACATAGGGGTCCCGGGGCGGCCGCAGTTGGGGCAGGACCGTTCCGGAGGGCGTGGGGGGCAGCTCCCCGCCGGCGGCAGCCCCCGCCGGTGCCGCAGCGGTGCCCTCCACGGGCACAAGGGGGCGGTTTACCGGCAGCCGGGGGCCCTCTCTGCCCAGGCGGTACCGGCCGCTGTCCGCCATGGCAAAGGCGGCGTCGGACAAAAGGCGGTCCCCGGACAGCCCGATGCCGGGCACCAGATTGCCGGGGGAAAAGGCCGCCTGCTCCACCTGGGCAAAGACATCCCCGGGGTTTTCGGTCAGGGTCAGGGTCCCTGCCGCCTGGGCGGGAAAGCGGTCCTCCGGCCAGGCCGCCGTGGCGTCCAGGGGGTCAAATTCCAAAAATTCCACAACAGCGGGGTCCAGGGACTGCACCGTCAGGTCGTAGGAGACCTCCTCCCCCCGGTCCAACGTGTCCCAGAGGTCCCGGGCGGCGGCGTCGGGGTCCCGGCGGGCCAGGGCCTCGGCCTCCCCCAGGGATAAGGGGCGCTCCCTGCGGCGGGGCGTCCAGGCAAACCGCGCCAGGCGCGGGCGTCCCGCCCTGTCCCGCAGCAGATGGGTGCAGGGGCAGAAGGCCCCCATGCCGCCATAGCCCCGGCCCAGGCCCTCCCCGGCATACAGATAGGACAGGGCGGACAGGGTCTCGGGTGCGCCGGCGCAAAAATCCCAAAAGCGGGTCCGGTCCGACAGTCCGCTGCGGGGGTCCGGCCCCAGGGCCCGGGCCAGCTGGGGCAGGCGGGCGCCGTCCCCCAGAAAAAAGACCGGGATGCTCAGGGCCAGCAGGTCCAGGTTCCCCTGTCCGGTGTACAGCCGGACGGCCATGCCCCGGACGTCCCGGACGGTGTCCGGGCTGCCCCCCCGGCCGGCCATGAGGGAAAAGCGCACCAGGGCGGGGGTGACCCTGCCCCGGGCGGACAAAAAGTCGGCGGCCGTAAGGTCCCCCATGTCGCTGGTGCAGACAAACTGCCCCAGGGCGCCGCAGCCCTTTTCAAACAGCGGGCGGGGGGGGATTTTTTCCCGCACCCAGCGGGCCAGCTGTTCCGCCGCGGCGGGGCCGGGGCCAAGGGCGTATTCCTCCGCCCCAAGGGCGCAGGCGGGGGGCGCCGCACGGCGCACCGGGCCCATGACCTCCATCACCTCCCGGCTGCGGTCCTCCCCCTCCGCCAGCGCCAGGGGGATGGGGATGGCCTCGGGGTACGCCTCCTCCTGGGATGCCTCCGGGGCAAGCGCCGCCTGGGCAGACACCCCAGGCAGGGGCTCCGCTTCGGGGGCGGCCCCGGGGGCGGGCGCCTTGGCCGGGACCGCCGGAGGACACCGCATTTCCTCCAAAAGCAGGGGCCCCTCCCCCATGGTCAGCCGGGCTGGGTCCATGTTGGACCGGGCCGCCCGCAGGCCCAGCCGGGGCCACTGGGTGGGCCCGGGACCCCGGGGAGTATGTACCGCCTGCCGCCCTTTTTGCCGGTCCCCCTCCCGGTCGGGGACTGGCGAAAGGGGCCCCCGGTCCTGTTCCACCGGGCGGGCCGGCGCCTGGGGGACGTAGCTGCGGGGGGTCCGGCGCTGCGGCTGGGGTGTCATCTCCCGGGGCGAGGCATAGGCGGGGTTTCGGCTGCGGTACTGCTGCAGCTCCTCCAGATACCGTCTTGTCTCGGCCGGGTCGGCGGTGACACGGCTGGTTCCATCGTTTGTCATATTGCTTCCTCCCATCGCCTGGGTTGGGGACCCGCATCCACCCCGGCACGGGTTTTTGTGCACACAGGTCCAACCGCTACCCCATTCTATGCCGCAGGGGCGCGGAAGTGCACTTTTTTCCCCTTCTTGGAAGAAAGAAAGCCCTTTTGGGTACCTAAATTGATAAAAGCCGCCCGTTATGCGGGCGGCTTTGAGGCAGCCGCAAGCCGCCTCTCTTGCCAACACGCTGGTAAAAGCCAGCGTCATTTAGGCGCTCGCTTCTCTTAAGGCCTTATAGTCCGCTCGTCATGCCACTCCTCGTTAGGGGTGGTTATGACTTGTAAATACCGTAGAAGAGATATTAGGTGTGCTGTCCTTTCAGAAAGGAGAGGGGCGCGCGGGGAGAACCACAGGCTCCTGCCGCAAGCCGCATAAGAAAATTCAGGAGGGCGCAAGGACCTTTTCGTTGGCGTCATATACCAGCACCCTGGTCCATGACGGTGCCGTCTTCCATCAGCCTTTCTCCATGGATTGCCCCCGAGCCGTCGGCAGTAAACCGCCAACAGTTGGGCCCAGTCCACTGAAAATGCAGCAGCACAAAGCTGGCAGGTTTTCCAGCCAGATAGTCTTCCACCCACTGTTCAAACAGCGGGAAGTTCATGGGTTCCCTTGTTAGGATGACCAGCTCCTCCGGGGGTACCCCATGTTTGTCCATGATCCAGCTGTATTTTTCCAGCAGCTGCTCCTCATCCGTCTTCTCAGGCGGTTCGGATTGCGGGGAATCCGACTGATTGCTTTCCGCCAGGGAACTCCCTATTTTGTCCCCTGCCGGGGCAGGCGGAGGGGTGCAGCCAAAGAACAGTGCCGCAAGCCCCAGGCAAAGCAGCAAAGCCATCATCCACTTTTTCATCTCCACAGCTCCTTTCGCCCTGCTTTTTCGCGGGTCTGCCCCTTACCACTCCCATTGTGCCCAAATTGTTTTTTCTCCCAAGGGTCAATGTGTACAGAGTTACCGGCCCGGCTTTGCCGAGCGGACAGCAGGCTGGGCGGATTTAAGGGCGAGGATCCTGGGCAGCGCAGCAAGGTTATATCTTCCAAGCACTATGTCTTTCTGCTTAAAGCATAATATACTTGTTCTGTTTTAGACGTTGGAACCGCTACAATCAGACGTCCATCGGATAGGCTTGTGACAATCGCCGGTCCAGGTAAAAACACATCTGAGCGCATAACCTTAAAATTAGTCTCTACCTTTTCTCCAGATGCAGGGGTATACGTGCAGAGTGCCGCATTTAATCCATCCGTTTTAAAATAGAAGATCGTTCCATCCTGGCCAACTTGATAGGTGATGGAATCCATTGGCTCTTCAAATAGTACCATCTCGTGTTGGTCCATTTTGTAGTACCCTTCTAAGAAAAGGATATTATTTTGATGAATGATAAAATCATCGGAGGATGAAACATACAATTCTTTTTCTTGTCCAATCTTAGTATCGTATGCCATCAATGCATAATGATAAACACCCTCATGCTCTGAAATGCGTTTCGGAAAATAAAAGACCTCATCATATGGGTACGGCAGGAGAGTATCCATCAGAATTGTCTCCTCCAAACAATCCTGGGTGCACCAACACACCTGTATTTCGGATGGCTTCATGATGTTTCCCATGCCGTCATATTCGCTGCCAACAAAATACATCACGCCGTCCAAATCGGGTAATACAATCCAGTCAAACAAATCCGCCCGTATCCTTTTTAAAGTGTTACAAGAAATGGATTTGATTGGCTGTAGGTTGTAGTCAAGCAACGCAGCAGTATAGTCTCGTGCATTCTGAAAAATAATTCCCTGGCTCGTCAATCTATGAACATGCCCATACTCTTCCGGAACTTCCGCATAGTCTGTTTTCAGATCATCCAGATCCACCCAGCCCACAAAACCTGTGGTATTCGTTGTATATAGACGTTTTTCATGCTGGTATACGCTCGAGCGTCCGCCCAGCACCAGGTTCTCATCAGGCCACGTCAATGTAATCTCTGCCAAATCCCAGTCAGTACAATTTAAAAGGGGGCTGGTTGCCCTATGAGAATCTGAATCGGCTTGTGTTGGCATGCTCATAGCATTAGACGGAACTGATGAGATGGCTGCATCGTTACATGCTGCCATCAATAGTGCGCTCATGATTGTTAACAGCCATTTTACCTTCATCAAATTCTTCTCCTTTTCCAGAACAGACGCCGGCAATAGAGCCGAAATCCGGCTTCTGTTTAAGGGGGTGCGCACCTTCTTACTGCCTAATTCCAGTTTATAGGAATTAATGAAAAGATTTCAATTGGCATTTGATATAAAAATGTCAAGCCGTGTTTGTGCATCCTCACTGCTTTTGAGATTCTGCGTTTATCCGCGCAAAAACACGATTTCGCAGAAATGGCCCGCACTTCAAATCCCCCGAAGCCACCCCCGGAGGCGGCAGCCGGCCCCCGCCAGCCCCCCTGAAAACAAAAACAGGGCACCGCAAGCCAAAAG
>CALGIL010000271.1 GCA_937914895.1 uncultured Angelakisella sp. | reverse complement strand
AACCCCGACGATAAAAATCTTTATAGCAAGGTACATGGCCTTTTGCAGGAAATGGCCCAGGAGGGCATCTATGGTATTAGCCAAGTGTTTACTCAAGAGAAGGCCAACGGGCAGGAGCATCTTGGGGGAGACTTTTCCTTTGTGCTGGAGACAGACGGGTATTCCTCCTTTGGGGACGGCTATCAAAGGCCCTTGGTGACCTCCTTTGATACGGGGGATTACCGGTACGGCCGTGCCACCCACGGTTATCTGCCTTACAAGGGCCCTCAGCCCATCTTTGTGGCGGCCGGTCCTGATTTTAGGCAAAACGTGGTTCTGCCGCAGGGCAGACTGGTGGATGAAGCACCAACCTTTGCGCGGCTACTGGGCCTTGATTTGCCCAACGCGGATGGGCGGCCGATGGCGGAACTGCTTAGATAATTAGGGGGAGGGCATGAAAGCTATTGGAGAAATTGTTTTTAAGGCCGGTTGCGAATCCCCTGGGGACACAAAGGTCGGCAAAGGCGGCCAGTAACATACACCATCAGCGTTCTCCGTATGGCGTAAACAGCAATTCATACATTCCCTACTGTAAGCATTTTGCGGGTAAGAAGATCAAGCAGGCAGTGGAATACCATAAGCGGAACACAATCGCCGAAGGGCACAGCCGAAAACAGAGACAGGCATATCAACAAAAGGAAGAACAGTTGGTATAATGAATGGCCCTTCTATTGGTAAAGGGGCAATACATGAGCCGGGTTGACCCCCAGGGCGCCGGGGTGGGTGTCGGCACAGCCCTCCTTGGCAAAGCGCCACCATATGTCTGGGGTTTGCTCGGCCTGCCGGGGATAGCGAAACTGCACAATGGTTTCAAAAGGCTCCTCCATTTCGCCCATAATTTGTATCGGCAGGCGATTTTCCCGGACATCCGGCCGAAAGTGATGGGCACGGATGGCCACCGCGCACAGTCCGTCCCGAACCGGCTGCGCCGTGGTCAGCCGCAGGCCCCACTGTGGGATTTCCACCTCATACTCTCCCGCTTTTTGTGCGTCCACAATATTTTTGCACCCAGTGATGCGGGCCGCCTGCCGGGTGCCCGGGTCATCAAACAGCTCCTGTGTGCCCCGGTAGGCAAGCACCCTGCCGCCATCCACCAGAACAATCTTCCCAGCAAAGTGGTAGGCCTCGGTGCGGCTGTGGGTGACCAGCAGCACATTTTTGTCAAAGCTTTTTAGCACCTGCTGCATATAAATCTGCATCTGTCCCCGCAGGTGGGTGTCCAGGGCACTGAAGGGCTCGTCCAGCAGCAGCAGCTTTGGGTCGCCCACCATTATGCGGGCCAGGGCCACCCGCTGCTGCTGTCCGCCGGACAACTGGTGGGGGTAATGGGCTTCCAACCCGGTCAGCTGCATATTCTCCATAATCCGGCGCAGCAGGGCGGGGCGCTCTTTCTTTCCCACCCGGCGCATCCCGCACAGAATATTCTGCTGTACCGTCATGTTGGGGAAAAGTGAATAGCTTTGGAACATATAGCCGATCTGCCGTTTTTGCGGGGGCAGGTTCACCCTTTTTTCGCTGTCAAACAGGGTGACGCCGTCCAGGACAATCCTGCCCCGGTCGGGGGTTTCCACCCCGGCAATGCACCGCAGAGTCAGGCTTTTGCCGCTGCCCGAGGCTCCCAGCAGGCCCACCACCTTTTCGTCCGCTTCAAAGGAGACATCCAGCTGGAAGTCCCCAAGATTTTTGTGGATGTCCACCAACAGGCTCATGACGCCACCGCCTTTTTGCTGTGGGATTCCAGCATATTGACCAGTACCAAAATTACCGCGCTGATGAGGATGTTGACCAGTACCCACCGAAAAGCCCCGGCCTCGTCGTTGGTGCGCCACAGCTGATACACCGTGGTGGAGATGGTGGCCGTTTTGCCGGGGATGTATCCGATGAGCATGCTGGTGGCGCCGTACTCCCCCAGGGCCCGGGCAAAGGATAGCACCGCACCGGCCAG
>CALGIL010000270.1 GCA_937914895.1 uncultured Angelakisella sp. | reverse complement strand
GGGTCCGGGGGTTTCCCCCGGCGGGTTTTGCCACTTTTGCCCGGACAAAAGTGGGGAAAAGTTGGCTTGGTTACAAAGCGTGGCAATAAAAAGAAGCAGCACGTAAGTCAGGGGAATCCGGGGGAACCCCGGCAATCTTTGGTACCTTTCCATTGCTGGAAAGGTACCAGCAAAAGCCGTCTTACACCACGGCCAGGGCGGACAACGAGGATGCTATGCCTATAAAGACCGCCCGCCAGGGCATCACCCCACCGCGGCCTCCAGCGGAAAGCAAAAAATCCTGCCAAACATACAAAAAAAGAGAGAAGCGTCCGCTTCCCTCTTTTTTTATCGTGTTTGTGGTTCAGACAGCGCGCTCCACTTTGCCGGACCGCAAGCAGCGGGTGCAGGCGTAGATGTGGCGGGGCGTGCCACTCACAATTGCTTTGACACGGCGCACGTTGGGCTTCCAGGTACGGTTGGACCGCTTGTGAGAGTGGGAGACCTGAATCCCGAACGAAACGCCTTTTCCGCAGATATCGCATTTAGCCATATGACTGCACCTCCTTTTGGTCATCTTCGCAAAAGCAACAGTAGTATTCTACCAAACAAACCGCTAAAATGCAAGTCCTTTTTCAAAGTTGCGCCCAAAGATGCAATTTGTTTGCAGAATGTTTACCCCGGACAAATCCCCTTCCCTTGTATTTTGCTCCGTCGGACAGTATAATAGCCATAGCGGCCATACCGCTGCCTTCGGGCGGCCGGCCTGGGGCCGTGGCCGATAATGCCGCAGCTGCTTTGCTTGCGCGGTGCCATGGCAAAGATGAAATTGGGGGGATTCCCCGCTTAGCAAAGGGGGACGCCCATGAACGAAAGACTGTTTACCACCCTGGTGCGCCTGGTTATTTTGGTGGCGGTCATTCCCGCCCACGAATGCGCCCACGCTGTGGTGGCCGGGCGGCTGGGGGACGACACCGCAAAAAACCTGGGCCGGAACACCCTGAACCCCCTGAAGCACCTGGACCCCGTGGGGTCGCTGTTGCTGTTGCTGACAGGCTTTGGCTGGGCAAAGCCCGTACCCATTTCGGGCCGGGGCTTTCGGAATTTTAAACGGGACATGGCCGTCACCTCCCTGGCGGGGCCGGCGGCCAACGTGGTGCTGGCCTTTGTCTTTGCGGTGCTTTATAAGCTGTCCCTGGGCGTGGTCAGTTACAGCTTTTTGGGGCTTTACTTTGTGGATACCGTCATCTGGATCACCCTGTCCCTGGCGGTGTTCAACATGATTCCCATTCCGCCCCTGGATGGGTCCCGCCTGCTGACGGCGCTGCTGCCGGACCGGGCGTACTACACGGTGATGAAGTATGAGCGCGTCATTATGGGGGTGCTGATGGCCTGCCTGTTTTTGGGGATTTTATCCCTGCCCATCCAGCGGGCCACCCTGTTTTTATATGATTTGGTGGACCGCGCCACCTTCTTTTTGGGGTACTTCCCCCTGGGGATGCACTTTTCCCTTTAAGCGTTGGGGCCGCGCCGGACAGGAGGCTGCTTTGGACAAGCTGTTTTTTAAGGTAAACGACGAATACGAGGGTCCCCTGGACCTGATTCTGCACCTGATTGCCAAGCACCAGCTGAATATTGTGGACGTGGAGATCTCCAGCCTGCTGGAGCAGTACATGGAGGCCATCCGGGGTATGGAGCGCCAGGACCTGGAGGTGGCCAGCGAGTTTTTGGAGATGGCGTCCCGCCTTGTGTACATCAAGACGGTCAGCCTGCTGCCCCGCCACGAGGAGGAGGCCCAGGAGGCCCGGGCCCAGCTGGTGGGCCAGCTGCTGGAATATCAGGCGTGCAAGGACGCGGCGGCCCTGCTGGCGGCCCAAAACCAGGGCTTTGCCATTTTTACCCGCCCCCAGGAGGACATCCCCATAGACCGCACCTATACGGGCCGCCACGCCCCCGCCCTGCTGGCCCGGCACTACTGGGACGCCGTGGGCAGGGGCCGCCGCAGGCTGCCCCCCAAGGGCGAGGTCTTTTCGCCCCTGGTGGCGTCGCCGGTGGTGTCGGTGACCTCCCGGATCCTCCATATTCTGCGCCGGCTGTACCGGTCCGCGGTCATGGGCATGGGGGAACTGTTTTACTCGGCACAAAGCCGCAGCGAGCTGGTGGCCGACTTTATGGCGGTGCTGGAGCTGCTGAGAGGCGGGCGCATCCGCCTGGAGGACAATGACGAGACCATCATATTTGTCCCCCGGGGGGCTAAGGATTCCGCCCAGTCCAAGGAGGAAGGAAGAGACGCCGTTGCTGCTTACGGAACTGCAGAATAAGCTGCTGGCCATCCTGTTTGCGTCCGGGGAGCCCGTGGAGGCGGCCCGGCTGGAGGAAACCCTGGAGTATTCCCACGAGGAGCTGCTGGGGCACCTGTCGGACCTGTCCGCCCTGCTGGATGAGCTGGAGCTGCCCTTTATGATCAAAAAGCTGGAGCAGAGCTATCAGCTTTGCAGCCGGCCCGTGTATGGCGAGCTGGTGCGCAGGACCCTGGAGCTGGGCCGCAGCACTCCCCTGTCCCCCGCCGCCATGGAGGTTTTGGCCATTGTGGCCTACAACCAGCCGGTAACCCGGGCCTTTGTGGAGCAGATCCGGGGCGTGGATTCCTCCGGGGTCATGTCCTCTTTGACCGAAAAGGGGCTGATTGAGGAGGCGGGGCGGCTGGAGCTGCCCGGCAGGCCTATTGCCTACCGGACCACGCCGGTGTTTTTGCGGACCTTCAGCCTGGAAAACTTAAACCAGCTGCCCCCGGTGGACCCCGAGGACCGGGACGCCCTTCCGCCCCCGCCCCCGGAGGAGGACGAGGTCCAGCTGGATTTTTCCAGCCTGACCGCGGACGCCGCCCGGGACCTGGACGCCAGGGAAGCCGTGAAGCAATAAAGGGGGAACGTCATGCTGTACATCCGCAAAGCCGAGCCGGAGGACCTGGAGGAGATTGCCCAGGTTCATACCGACGCGTGGCTGGCCGCCTACAAGCATATTTTTTCCGCCCGGGACCTGGCCCGGGGCAGTCTGGACGCCCGCCGCAGCCAGTGGCGGGAGCGGCTGGCCCAAAAGGAGCATGGGCATTATGTGGCCGCCGAGCAGGGGGACATCGTGGGGTTTTTCACCCTGGCCCAGCCCCGGGATAAGGACCTGCCGGAGGGTACCCTGGAGCTGGAGGCCATTTACTTCTCCCCCGCCCAGTGGCGCAAGGGGTATGGCACCCAGTGCCTCAGCTTTATCATGAGCCAGGCCCGGGAAGGGGGCAAGACCCACATTTCCCTTTGGGTGCTGCGGGACAACCACAGCGCGGCGGCGTTTTATGAGAAGATTGGCTTTTACAGCGACGGCTGCCAGCGCCCGGTGGGCCCCGGCAGCGAGGTGCTGGAAAACCGCTGGATTTTGGCGCTATAAGGACGCCTGCCGACAGAAAAGGAGGGCTGGCCTTGCTGAAAACCATCCTTTTGGGGCTGCTGGCCCTGGTGGTGCTGGCGGTGTGCGTACTGCTGTTTACCCCGGTGCGGGTGTTTTTGCGGTACCGTCATGAGGAGCTGACCGTCTGGGCAAAGGTGCTGTGGATTAAACGGGTGGATCTTTATCCCCCCAAAAAGGCAAAAAAGCAAAGGCTGGAGGAAAAGCCGGAAGCGCCCCCAAGCCCCAGGGCCGGGGCCAAGGGGGGCGGCGCCCAGCGGGTCATGGACATGCTCACCATGGTCAGCGACCTGCTGCCCGTTTTGGGGGAATCGTTGGGATATATGCTGCGGCGGATCACCCTGCGCCAGTGCGACATCGCCATGGTGGTAGGCAAGGAGGAGGCCGCCGACACCGCCATCCAGGTGGGGCGGATTTACGCCCTGGGGTATAACGCCTACGGGGTGCTGTGCAGCTTTATCCGGGTCAAGGCCTTTCATCTGCACGTGACGCCGGACTATATCCACGAGACCCAGCAGGCCGCGGCGGACCTCTGCCTTTCGGCGCGGCCCTTCTCCCTGCTCATGGGGGGCCTCCTCTTTCTGGCAAAGGGCGGGACCAAGGTCCTG
>CALGIL010000269.1 GCA_937914895.1 uncultured Angelakisella sp. | reverse complement strand
CTGCAGGGTACAAAGGACTACCGGAGGGCCCCCCGGCAATCTTTGGTACCTTTCCATTGCTGGAAAGTAACCAAACAGAAGCCGGCCCACGCCGCGGCCAGGGCGGACAACAGAAAAACGATGTCCATAATGCCCCGCCGGAGGCGTAAAGGGGTTTGGGACCGCGCCAAATGTTATTTTAGATTATACCTTGTAATTTCCGGGATTACAAGGGAGGACAGGTTTGCAATTTGGCCCCTTCCCTGCTATAATGCAGGACGGAGGAGAAGCCTATGAAACTTGGAATTGTGGGGCTGCCCAACGTGGGCAAAAGCACCCTGTTTAACGCCATTGTGGGGGGCGGCGCCCAGTCCGCCAACTACCCCTTTTGCACCATCGAACCCAACGTGGGGGTGGTGGCGGTGCCGGACCAGCGTCTGGACCGCCTGGCCGAACTGTATAAGCCCGATAAAGTGACCCCCGCGGTGGTGGAGTTTGTGGACATTGCCGGCCTTGTCAAGGGGGCCAGCAAGGGGGAGGGCCTGGGGAATAAATTCCTCTCCCACATCCGGGAGGTGGACGCGGTGGTCCACGTGGTCCGCTGCTTCGAGGATGGGGACATCATCCACGTGGACGGCAGCGTGGGCCCCGCCCGGGACATCCAGACCGTCCAGCTGGAGCTCATCTTGTCGGACATGGACCTGGTGGAGCGCCGGGTGGACCGGTGCCTGAAGTCCGCCAAATCCGGGGACAAAAAAATGCTGGCCGAGGCCGACCTGTGGAAGCGGGTGCGGGCCCACCTGGAGGAGGGCAAAACCGCCCTCAGCTTCCCCTGTACTCCCGAGGAGGCGGAGCTGCTGGGGGAGGTGCCCATGCTGTCCGGCAAGCCGGTCATCTACGCCGCCAACATGAGCGAGGCGGACCTTGCCGGGGACCTTTTCCAAAACCCCCGGTACCGGGAGGTGGAGGAGCTTGCCGCCGCCGAGGGCGCCTTGGTCATTCCCATCTGCGGGCGGCTGGAGGAAGAGGTGGCCGGCATGGACCAGGAGGACAAGATGCTGTTCCTCCGGGAGGCGGGCCTTGAGGAATCGGGCCTGGACCGGCTGATCCGGGCCTGCTACGCCCTGCTGGGCCTTATTTCGTACCTTACCGCCGGCAAGCCCGAGGTGCGGGCCTGGACCATCACCAAGGGGACCCGGGCCCCCCAGGCGGCGGGTAAGATCCACTCGGACTTTGAACGCGGCTTCATCCGCGCCGAGGTGGTGGCCTACGACGACCTGATGGCCTGCGGCTCTTTGGCGGCGGCCAAGGAAAAGGGCCTTGTGCGCAGCGAGGGCAAGGAGTATGTGATGCAGGATGGGGACGTGGTCCTCTTCCGCTTTAATGTGTAATTGTCAGAAGCTGGAAATTAGAAAACAGAATCAAAACCCTTGGCAGCATCGCCAGGTCACCAGTGGAACTGTTACCACCCAGCTCGGCAGCGCCG
>CALGIL010000268.1 GCA_937914895.1 uncultured Angelakisella sp. | reverse complement strand
GATGGGCCAGCGTCTTATCGGCACTGTTGGCACCCCCACGAAAGCGCTGGATCAGTCCAAGCTCATCCAGCCTGCCAAGGGCGCGCCGGCAGCTGCTTTCGCTGATGTAAAAATTCCTGCACAGCTGGGACACCGTAACCGTTTTATTGATCTGGATAAATTCCAGCATTTTCTTATCCAAGGGCTTTGTCATCTTTTCACCCCTTCTATTTCATTATAAAATCCACCCCTGTAATGTCAATTGAAAACAGGCGGATAGTTGACCGCTTTCGGTCAATGTGCACATTTTATGTGGTTTTCAATTCCCACGGGGATTTTTCCGGAAGGGGGCGCCCTCCCGGCAGGGGCGCCTCTGTCAGGGCTGATTTGTTTCAATGCCGGCAAGCTCTCAGGGATATTGGCAGCCTTGCCGCCGCTGGCTGCGGCCCTTCTCCCACCGGGCACGCTGGGCGGCGGAGACATTAAGCTGACCGTGGCAGCCGGTCTGTCCCGGGTTCTATCCCGACTGCTGCAGGTGTTTGAGCTTATATTGGATCAACCTGTAAATCAGCCAGAAATTTTCTGGCTTTTTTCATAGATTTGCCGGAACTGTTGTGGCATCCTGCGTGCTGCAAAAGAAAAGATGCCAAAAGGAAGATACGGCAGGCACAAGACTGTACAATATGCATATATTGTATTGGGGGCCCAAATACTTGGGACCTATAAATTCCAAGAAAGGGGGGATGCCGAAAAATAATTAACGCTACCAGTGGAACTGATGGTTTGCACCAGCCCTAAAAGGGCACATTACCGGCAGCGCCTCAAGGTGCACTGGATATTCCGTCAAGTGCATCACTTACCCCGCAACTGCTAAAGCAGTTACTATCGGCAAAACCAGCATCGAGTGAACACAAGTTATTGCCAATTTGCTTTGTCCAATACTGAGGGCTAAAGCATCTTAATCCTCACTAGTATAGCTGGTGGTTCTTTGGCGCTAAAGACACAAAAGAAATTATCGTCTAAATTAAACGGGGAATCCTGCCAAGCGGGGGCCTCCGTTTTTTGTATAATAACCGTCCCCCGGCTTTGCCGGGGGACGGTTATTATACGGGTGTGCCCAGCCGGAAAATGCGGCGACACCCAGGTTTTTTACCGTATGCAGTGTTTTAATATCGCTAATTTAAGATAGCTAATATATGAAAGCTAGTATATATTTCAATCCGCGTCGCACTCCCGGCTTGCAAGCACACGCCAGACTATGAAGTACGACAGGAAAGTGTTACTCACGGTTACCGGGGCCTCTGTATACCCAAGGGGCTGTCAGAATCGCATCCGTGAATCTACGGTTGCAGGGTTGGAAAAACATCTGTTTTGAAATACCTTGGACGGCTTGGCCGCCCGGTATTTTTTATGCCCCAGTGCATAGGGTTTAAGGGGGTGATGGCTTTGGAAATCATACAAAGAGACATTCTCATCGTCCTGCTGGGGCGGGTTTTTGAGCTTGGGCTTATATCGGAAGCAACCTACAAATCGGCCAGAAATTCTTTGGCATCTTTGCCAGACTTGCCGGAGATATTATGGTGTCCTGTGTGCTTGACAAAGGAGGAGATGCCGGATGGAAGTGCGCAAGATACGGGCTGAAATGCGCATGGGGCGGTCGATTTTCGACCTGCCCCTGCGGGTTACCTTCTATGCAAGGGTCTCCACAGAGAAATACGAACAGCTGAGCAGCCTTGAAAACCAGGTACAATACTATACGGAGCTTATTAGGAGCAAATCAAACTGGGTGTTTATCGAAGGGTATGTTGACGAAGGCATCAGCGGGACAAGTACAAAAAAGCGGGATAGCTTCAATCGGATGATTCGGGATGCCAAAGCGGGCTGCTTTGACTTTATCATCACGAAAGAAATATCCCGCTTTTCCCGTAGTACGCTGGACAGCATCCAATATACCCAGGAGCTTTTGGAGCATAACGTAGGCGTACTGTTCCAAAACGACAACATCAACACACTGGACCCGGACAGCGAATTCCGACTGTTGATTATGGCGGGCATGGCCCAGGATGAGGTGCGCAAGCTCTCCGAGCGGCTGAAATTCGGCTTTCATCAGTCCATCCGCAATGGCCGCGTACTGGGAAACGACAGGATGTGGGGCTATGACAAAAAGGACTGCACCCTCACAATCCGCGAGGACGAAGCCGAGGTGGTGCGCCTGATTTTCGACCTTTACGCAAACCAGAAGCTGGGGATTCGCCGCGTGTCGCAAACGCTTTATGACATGGGCTATACCAGCCGAAAGGGCAACGCATTTAATGTCCTGACCATTCGGAATATCCTCACCAATCCTAAGTATAAGGGCTGGTACTGCGGCAACAGGACCCAGTGCATCGATTACCGAAACAAAAAAACTGTATTTTTGGATGAAAGCGAGTGGGTTACTTACCCTGACCCCAATATTCCCGCCATCGTCTCCCAGGAGCTTTGGGATCGGGCCAACGCCCTTTACAAGGCCCGCAGCAAAGAGATGCAGAGCCACCAGTGCGCCGCCGAATTTCACAACCGTGAAGAACATGGCACCAGCTTCCACCGAAGGGTGATGAAAAGCGCGGAGGGCGAAAAAGAGGTTTGGGATTGCCGCGTTTACCGCCAGCAGGGGCGTGCCGGCTGCCCTTCTCCACAGCTTCGCACCACCGAGCTTGATGCGGTGATGGCAAAAATTTTTACAAACCTGATTCAAAATAAAAAAGCCATTATTGACGCCTTGGTTGCCGTCATCAAAAACGTGCCAAGTGAGCACGGCTATGAGCGCGATATGGAGAAGCTGAAAGCTGAAACAGCAAATATCAACGCAAAAAAAGATCAGCTTCTTGAGATGAGCATGGAAGGGGCCCTCAGCATCTCCGAGTTTAAAAGCCGCAACGACGGCTTTAACGAGCAGGTGCTTGTGATTGAAAAAAAGCTGGATGCCCTGCGCGGCGAGCAGGCAAAGTCCTCGGCCACCGCGGAGAACCTGGAACAGATTAGGTCCGCCCTTCAGCGGGAGCTTGACTTTGCCGGCGGCATCAACTCCCGGTTGGCGGCAACCATCCTGGACCATATTGTAGTGAAGAAGGACAGCACGAAAGAGAACATTCATCTGGAGATACACCTGAAGTTTGGAGAAACACAGGATGCGCGCATTGGCCGGGAAAAATCTTCCTTTCGCTTGATCAGTTTAAAAAGTACTACGCCGTCTCCGGCGAGCAGGAGGACCTGATCTCCATCGGCACCATCGGCCTCATCAAGGCCGCCTCCACCTTCGACTGCGATAAGGGCACCCGCTTTGCCACCTATGCCAGCAAATGTATAGAAAATGCAACCCTGCGCCCGTTGACACAGGGGGCGGCACAGGCCATAGGGCAGCCGCCCATAGGCTCCGAGCCAAAAAACAGGCTTGCCGACACATACGCAGAAAACCGGTTGACGCCGGCCCGGGCAGGGTCTATAATAAGCGTGGGAATGAAGTTCTCCCCTGGCAATGGCCTAAACCGCTTTTACGCTGATGACTTCTGCATGACGCAGATGCCATCGGCTTTTTTGTGTGCTCTTCCTCAAAAAATCCGGCGGCGGCTGCACAAAATCGTGGCCGGAACCGGCTTTTTATGTGGAGGAGGAACCAACGATGCTGATAAGTTTTGCACTCATCTTTTTATGCGGAATGCTCCTGGGAGATCTTTTTAAGCGCATGGGACTGCCCAGCCTGCTGGGGATGCTCATGACCGGTATTGTGCTGGGGCCCAGTATGCTGGATGTGCTGGATTCCACCGTCCTGTCCATTTCGGCGGACCTGCGGCAGCTGGCCCTGATTGTCATTTTGGCGCGGGCGGGGCTGTCCCTGGACATCGATGACCTGAAGAAGGCGGGCAGGCCCGCGGTCCTCATGTGTTTTGTCCCAGCCTGCTTCGAAATCCTGGGGATGGCCCTTCTGGCGCCCAGGCTGCTTCATTTATCCCTTCTGGAGGCCGTGGTGATGGGGGCAGTCATTGCCGCGGTGTCGCCGGCGGTGGTGGTGCCCAAGATGCTGTATCTGATGGAACAGGGTTACGGCACCGACAAGCATATTCCCCAGATTATCATGGCGGGGGCCTCTGTGGACGACGTTTTTGTCATCGTCCTTTTTACGGCGGCCACCGGCCTTGCCCAGGGCCGGGCCGTCTCCCCCCTCAGCCTCTTGCGGATACCGGCCTCCATCCTCACCGGAATTATGACGGGAATCATTCTGGGTGTGCTGTGCGGTCTCTTTTTTCGGCGGGTCCACATTCGGGATTCCTCCAAGGTGGTCATTCTGCTAAGCCTGGCTTTTTTGCTGGTGGCGGCCGAGCAGCTGAACCCGCTGCCCTTTTCCGGGCTTTTAGCCGTCATGACGGTGGGGATGACCATCCAGAAGCAAAATGCCGTTTTGGCGGACCGGCTGTCCGACAAATACGCCAAGCTATGGGTAGCGGCCGAAGTAATTTTATTCGTCCTTGTGGGTGCGGCGGTGGACCTGCGGTACGCCCTGGGGGCGGGGCTTCCGGTGGTGGCGGTCATCCTGGGGGCGCTGGCCTTCCGCATGCTGGGCGTGTTGGTATGTATGTTTCGGACAAACCTTTCGGCCAAGGAAAAATTGTTCTGCATGATTGCGTACATCCCCAAGGCGACTGTCCAGGCCGCTATTGGGGCCCTGCCCCTGGCCATGGGTCTGCCCTGCGGCCAAGTCGTCCTGACCACCGCAGTTCTGTCCATTCTCATCACCGCACCCCTTGGCGCACTGGGCACCGACCTGACCTACAAAAAGCTGCTGCGCCGCCAATCCTCCCCTATTGATTAGGCAGCTGCCCTCATGGCAAAGGGCCTGCGGAGACTAGGTTTCCGCGGGCCCTTTGCTGCCCTTAAAATAGACCTCCGCCTCCGCCTCCTCCCCCAGGCGCAGGGCGGTCACCCGCTCCACTGTGCGGTGGATAAGGTCCAGCTGTGCCTCATAGCCGCAGCGGGCCAGCAGCTCCTCCAGGGCGGGGGGCGGGGCGGCGCCGGCACGGCGCTCCCGTTCCAGCTCCTCCAGGCGGGCGGCGCACCGGCGGCGCTCCCGGTCCAGCCGCTCCATATCCCTCAGCAGCGCCTCCCCCACCCCCGGGGAGGCGCTTCGCAGTGCCGCCGCCTGGTTCTCCAGCTCCCGGGGGATGGCCTCCAGCCGCCGCCGAAGCCCCTCCTCCTCCCTTTGGTCCCCCCGCCCCTCCTCCAGCCGGCTTAGGCGATCCGCCAGCATCTGGCCGAATTCCCCGTCCCGTTCCGGTATACTGGCCACAGCATCCAGGACCAAGCGGTCCAGCCGGTTGCCATTTAGCTCCCGGCCAGGGCAGGCGGCACGGTCTTTGTATTTGCGCCTGCACACATAGGTAAAGCGGGGCTCCCCCTGGGGGGTATAGCGGCCGCTTTGCTTGCGGACGTACATCCGCTGGCCGCAGGCGCCGCAGAACAGCAGCCCGGACAGCAGCGCCCCGCTGGCTTCGCTGGGCCGGCCGGCCCGCTGCCGGTTTTTTTCCAGTATGCCCTGCACACGCACCCACTCTTCCCCGGGGATGAGCCCGGGGTGCCGCCC
>CALGIL010000267.1 GCA_937914895.1 uncultured Angelakisella sp. | reverse complement strand
GCTCCTGCGGGGGGTGCGCATCCTGCCCACCGCCCAGGAGCTGGACTACCCCGTTCCCCAGGCGGGCCCCCTGCCGGATTTTTCCCAGGTGCGGGGCCAGCAAAACGCCAAGCGCGCCCTGGAGATTGCCGCGGCCGGGGGGCACAATGTGCTGCTCATCGGGCCGCCGGGCACCGGCAAAAGCATGCTGGCCAAGCGCCTGCCCTCCATTTTGCCGCCCCTGTCCTTTGAGGAGGCTTTGGAGACTACCCGGGTCCACTCGGCGGCGGGGGCCCTGCCGGCGGGGGCGTCCCTGCTGACGGTGCGCCCCTTCCGCTCCCCCCACCACACCATCTCCTCCCCGGGGCTGTCCGGCGGGGGCAGCCACTTCATCCAGCCGGGGGAGCTCTCCCTGGCCCACAACGGGGTGCTGTTTTTGGACGAGCTGCCCCAGTTTTCCAAGGCGGCCATGGAGGCCCTGCGCCAGCCCCTGGAGGACGGGGTGGTCACCATCTCCCGGGCGGCCAGCCGGGTGACCTACCCCTCCTCGGTGATGCTGGTGGCCGCCATGAACCCCTGCCCCTGCGGCTACTACGGCCATCCCACCCGGCCCTGCACCTGCTCCCCCGCCAAGGTGTCTTTATATCTGGGGCGGATCAGCGGCCCGCTGCTGGACCGGATGGATATTCATGTGGAGGTGCCCCCGGTGGAGTACGACCGCATGGCCGACCCCCGCCCGGAGGAATCCAGCGACGCCATCCGCAGCCGGGTGGAGGCCGCCCGGGAACGTCAGACCCACCGCTATGCCGGCGCCGGCATCCACGCCAACGCCCGGCTGACCCCCGCCCTGCTGCGGGAATACTGCGTCCTGACGGAGGACGCCCAGTCCCTGCTGCGCAGCGCTTATGACAGCCTGGGGCTGTCGGGGCGGTCCTACGACCGCCTGCTCAAGGTCTCCCGCACCATCGCCGACCTGGCGGGCGCGGACCTCATCTCCGCCGGCCACGTGGCCGAGGCCATCCAGTTCCGCAACCTGGACCGCAAGTACTGGCAGAAGGATGCGTCGGAATTTTGATGCCTTCCCGCCAATAGGGAACCCTTCTTTTCAAAGAGAGGGAGGGCGTTGGAAAACGCGTTTTCCAACGCCCTCCCTCTCTTTGGGACTTGGGAGCTTCGCTCCGAAGCAAGGCACTGCCAAGCAGTATGTTAAGGTGGAGCGTGTCAAAAGTTTTTCGGTTCCTTTTTTCAAAAAGGAACAACGGCCTTACTGGCTGCGGGTCATGCGGAAGGCCACCACGGTGATGTCGTCCTCCCGGCCGTCGGTGCGGCGCAGCCGCGCGGAGTTGGCGATGCGGCGGCAGAGGTCGTCCAGGTCCTCCCCCGCCCCTTTCTCCACCAGGGCGGCAATCCAGTCGCAGCCCTCGGTGACGGCCCCGTCGGACAGCATGACAATCATGTCCCCCTCGGACAGGGTCAGGCTGCTCTCCTCAAACTCCACCCCGGACAGGATGCCCGCCGGCAGGGAGGCGGCGTCTATCTGGATGCCGCGTCCGTCCTTAAGCACCACGGTGGGGGCCGCCCCCGCCTTGTAAAACCGCGCCTTGCCGGTGTACAGGTCCACCCGGGCGGCATCCAGGGTCGCCAGGGATTCCTCCCCCGACTTAACCAGCAGGGCGCTGTTCATCAGCTTGAGGGCGCCGCTGTAACTGACCCCTACCTCCAGCATCCGGGTGAGCAGGGACGCGGCCATGGCGGAATCCACCGCCGCCGCGGAGCCGCTGCCCATACCGTCGGACAGGATGATATGGGCAAGGCCCCCCTGGGTATGTACCAGGCGGAAGGTATCGCCGCAGAACTTGCCGCCCCCGCAGGCGATTTGGTGGGAGCCGTACTCGGCGCCGTACAGGGGGCGCTCGTAAAACAGGTACTGGCACAGTCCCTTATTCTCCCGCAGGACGGGGTAGTTCAGGCGCACCCCGCTGACCTCCTCCACCTTTGGCAGAAGGTCCTGGGACTGCACCCGGGTCATTTTGTACCGGGGCACCGTCACCGCGCAGACCAGCCGCCCCTCGGCGCCCCGCCAGCAAAGCACCCCCTGGGGCTCCAGCCGGGCCTCGTGGAAGACCTCCTCCACCCGGGCGGCCAGCACCCGGTCGCCGGAGGAGATTTCCCGCATTTCGTCCGAGATGCCCTCCAGGGTAATGGCCAGCCCTTCAAACTGGTCGGTGACCAGCCCCCGCATCCGGCCGGCCTGGCGGCGGGTGTCCTGGTGCCCGGCCCAGGCGCGGTATTCCCGGCCCAGAGCCTGGGCCATCTCCTCTTTTTTGCCGCACTGGTCAAAGGACGGGGGAAAATCCCGGCCCCCAAAGGGCTCCCCCGCCCGGATTTGCGCCAGCGCCTTTTCCAGGGTGTCCACGGTGTCGTCGTACTGCTCCAGCCAGCAGCGGGTATTCTGGGGGCAGTGGCGGCACACCGCCTGGGCCACCCGGTCGTGAAGCTGGGGGTCCTCCCCCGCCGTCAGGTCGGTAAGGCGCCGGGCCACATCCCGGGTGGTCTCGGACACATCCCGAAGGGATTCCCCCACCTGCTGCAGCCGGTCCTG
>CALGIL010000266.1 GCA_937914895.1 uncultured Angelakisella sp. | reverse complement strand
CCTGCCCGCCAGGGCAACAAAATGCCCCCGGCAGGAATCCCCGCCGGAGGCGATAAATAGGAGGGTATGGGACATAGTCCCAAAGGGTAAAGAGGGATAACCTTGACTAAAAGCAGGCCTGTCCGCCAGGGCAAAAAACCTTAGTCCTTGATGGCCTTCCTCAGCACCGGGGTCAGCAGGAGGCAGAGAACACCCCCCGCCACGGCGGTGATAGCCTGGGGCCAGGAGAACATCAGGGTCATCATGGCCACCTGGGGCGGCTTGGCCTCGGGAATTCGGGAAACCACCCAGGGGACGGTAAGCCAGAGAAATCCGCACTTGACCGTGGCGGCCACAGCCACTGCTCCCAGACGGGCGGAAAAAGCCTGGCTCCGCTTAAAAATCAGGGCGAGAATAACCACATATATGGCGTTGGAAGCCGCGATGAAGGGGGTGATGACCGGAAACACCGGGCCGATGCCCAGCAGGGTGGCCAGCACCGAGGACAGAATGCCCACCGCAATCCCGGGCCACATCCCGATAAATACCACCGACAGCGCCAGCATCATATTGACCAGCGACCCGGTGATCAGCTGCTTGGCCAGCTGCGGCAGGGAACCCAGCGCCATAGAGGACAGAAATTGCAGCACCACCAGCAGCGCAAGGGCCAGCCCGGTCCGGGTAACAACTCGTGTTTTGTCCATGAAGAACCTCTTTTCTCTTCTAAATTTCGTCATTTGTCATAACATATCGACTGCTTTTTCGGTTAATCTGCCATAGCCTATGATAGCCCATTCCCGGCAAAATTTCAAGGTTTTCCGCCTGCTCTTTGTTCGGGCTACAATTCATCCAGGGTCAGACTGTAAGCGGGCAGAAATTCCTCCAAAAACAGGTCCGCCTCCGGCAGGGCCATGGCGCGGATGGCCCTTAGGGTGCTTTCCGCCGCCGTGTCAAACTCGCAGTTGCCCAGCTTCTTTTCCTCCAGACATTTGATAAGGGCGGACAGCTTGTCCGCCGCCTTGACATAGGGCGCGTACGCCTCCGGAATCCGAAAGCAGGCGGCGTAGTCCGGGGCCAGGTCCTCCGGCAGCTTTTTCAGCAGGCGGGCGGCGGCCTGCTCCTCCACCTCCTTGTAGGCGTCCTTCAGGCCGGCACTGCCGTACTTGACCGGCGTGGGCATATCCCCCGTCAAAATCTCGCTGCAGTCATGATAAAGGGCGTACAGCACCCCCTGCCCGGGGTCCAGGTCCTCGCCCAGCCGCCGGTTGCCCAATACGATAAGGGCATGGGTGAGATAGGCCACCTCCAGGGTGTGCTCGCTGAGATTTTCCGGCGCGGTGGAGCGCATCAGCCCCCAGCGGCCAATATATTTCATTCGCCCCAGCATGGCGTAAAAGCTATATGGCATGGCGTACATCCTCCCCTGATAAAGTGGTTTTATCATAGCACAGCCCGCCCGTACCTGCAACGAATTTTGCCGGGGTTGGAACAAAGCCGGGACAAAACGCCACGTTTGTTTTAGGAAAAATGTGGTATAATAATTTAGACGGCGTTAGGGCCTATATGGCTTGCGCAAGCCTCCGGCGGGGTTCTGATTTTACCAAAGGTGTGTTTTTTACTCTATGGGATGTAGTCCCAAGCCTTCTTTGCCCTGCCGGACGGGGTCTGCTTTTAGCCAAAGTTATCTTTTCTACTATATGGGGTGGGGCCCCAAATCCTCTTTGCCCTCCGGGCAGGCCCCCTTTCTGCTGGCAGAAAGGGGGGAAAGACC
>CALGIL010000265.1 GCA_937914895.1 uncultured Angelakisella sp. | reverse complement strand
GAGGACGGCCACCGGGCCCTGAGCGAGGCCCGCCGGGAGCTGGAACGGGGGGACCGGAAGTACCAGGAGGGCCTGGAGGAATTTGAGGAGGAAAAGGCAAAGGGCCTTGCGGAGCTGGAGGACGGCCGCAAAAAAATCGACGACGCCCGGCGGCAGCTGGCCGGCGGTCAGGCAGAGCTTGCCGACGGCAAACGGGAATACGAGGAGAAAAAAGCGGAGGCCGAAGCCGAGGTGGCCGATGCCCAGCAAAAGCTGGACGACGCCCGCCAGGACCTCAGCGATTTGGAGCTGCCCGAATGGTACATCCGGGACCGGGGGGACTACGCCACCGCCTACCAAAACTACAAGGACGAATCGGAGCGCATCGACCGTATTGCGGCCATTTTTCCCGTCTTCTTTCTGGCGGTGGCGGCGCTGGTCTGCCTGACCACCATGACCCGCATGGTGGAGGAGCAGCGCACCCAGATTGGCACCTTAAAGGCCCTTGGGTACACCAGCGGCGCCATTGCGGCCAAGTACATGGTCTACGCCCTGTCGGCCTGCTTTTTGGGGGCCGTTTTCGGCCTTACCGTCGGCTTTAAGCTGTTCCCGGCGGTCATTTACAACGCCTACAACATTCTGTACGCCATGCCGGGCAGCGCCCTTTTGTGCCCCTTCCACTGGGATGTGGGCCTTGTGTCCATTTTGGCGGCCTGCCTGTGCGCCGGCGGGGTCACCTACGCCGCCGTGTACGGCGAGCTGCGCAACATGCCGGCCCAGTCCATGCGGCCCAAGGCCCCCAAGGCGGGCAAGCGGGTTTTGCTGGAGGCCATCCCCTTCCTTTGGCGGCGCCTGAGCTTTACCACCAAGGTGACCATGCGCAACCTGTTCCGCTACAAAAAGCGGGTGATTATGACCGTGGTGGGTATTGCGGGCTGCACCGCCCTTACCCTTGCGGGGTTTGGCATCCAGGACGCCGTGGACGACATCATCCTAAACCAGTACAACGACATTGTGCTGTATGATATAATGGTGGTGTACGATGAGGACAGCACCCCCCAGGAGGCGGCTGACATCCGCGGGGCCATGGACGGCCAGGACGGGGTGGCGGCCTGGCTGGACTGCTACTTCCAAAGTTTGACCGCCGTATCCGAAAAGACGGGGCGCAAGCTGGACGTCAACCTGTCGGTGCCCGACCGGCCCCAGGAGCTGCCCCGGTTTATCAACCTGCGCACCCGCATCGGCCACGACCCGGTGCCCCTGGGGGACGACGGCGCGGTCATCACCGAAAAGATGAGCACCCTGCTGGAGCTGGACGTGGGCGACACCTTCCTGCTGCGGGACGGGGACAACCGGGAGCACCGCCTGCGGGTGTCCGGCATCACCGAAAATTACGCCGCCCACTTTGTCTATCTGACCCCCGCCTATTACCGCCAGGTGTTTGGGGAGGAAGCCCCCCGCAACACCCTGCTGGCGGACCTTGCCGACCGCGGCCTGGAGGACCCCGTGGCCAGAAGGCTGCTGGAGGAGGACGGGGTCATCGCCGTTTCTCAAAGCAGCACCATCCGCGGCGAGTTTGACAACATGTCCAGCAGCATGGGCTATGTCATCATGGTGCTCATCATATCCGCGGGGCTGCTGGCCTTTGTGGTGCTGTACAACCTGACCAACATCAACATCACCGAGCGCATCCGGGAGATTGCCACCCTGAAGGTGCTGGGCTTTTACAACCGGGAGGTATCGGCCTACATCTACCGGGAAAACATCATCCTCACGGTGCTGGGGAACCTGGCGGGCCTTTTGCTGGGCACGGTCCTTACCCGCTTTATCGTTTTAAACGCGGAGCTGGACTCCATCATGTTCGGCCGCAACATCTATTGGGAGAGCTATCTGATGGCCTTTGCCCTCACCCTGCTTTTCTCCCTGATTGTCAACGTGGTGATGTATTTTAAGCTCCGGCGCATCAGCATGGTGGAATCCATGAAATCCATCGACTAAACAGACAGGGGTGTTTCTTTGTGACCCAGGCAAACCATTTTCAGATGACCGGACGGGTGTCCGAGTGTGAGTGTGACCTCCGGCGGCGGCTGACCCCCGGGGGGATGCTGCGGATGATCCAGGACATCAGCACCCAGCACAGCGACGCTTTGGGCGCCCCCGAGGAGGTGCTTCGGCAGCATCATGCCGCCTTTTTGCTGGCCAAAATTTCCCTGCTGGTGCAGACGCCCATCCCCGCCGGGGTGACGCTGACCCTGGATACCTATCCCGCCCAGGTGCGGGCGGCCTTTCACCGGTACACCACCCTGCGTCTGCCAGACGGAACCCTGGCCGCGGGGGCGGACGCCCGCTGGGTGCTGGTGGACACCGACACCATGCGCATCCTGCGCAGGGTCCCCCCGGAGCTGCCCATCCACTACGAGCATTTGAAGGCGGCCGCCCAGCTGGACCTGGGCTTTCCCAAGCCCGACGCCCCGGCCGACCTGGGGGAGGAGCGGGCCGGATACAGCCGCTGCGACCAAAACCGGCATCTAAACAACACCCGGTACGCCGACCTTGTCTGCGACCGCCTGCCCCTGTCCCGCCTGGAGGACGACTTTGTCCGCCGGATGGTGCTGCTCTACCACCGGGAGGTCCCCCTGGGAGAGTGCTTTGCTTTGTTAGGGGGACAGGCCGACCCCGACGGCTATTATTTCGCCGGCAGGCGCGAAGGCTGCGACTGCTTTGAGGCCTACGTCTCCTTTGCGCCCCAGGAGGTGCCCCAGCCGGACCTGTAAATCCCCGGTCCCGGGCCATACGCCTCTTTAAAAAACCACCGATTTGGGAGGAATCCAACCATGAACATGAAACGCATCTTATCCCTGGGCCTGTCCCTGGTGCTGGTGTTGGCCCTGGCGGCCTGTAACAGCACCCCGCCCCCCGCCACGGACAGCTCCGGCTCCTCCGCCGCCGGCGCCCCGGAAGCTTCTGCCGCCGCCGTCACCGGTACCGTGGCCCTGGAGGGTCCCAGCGTCAGCTATTCCGGCGCCGTGACCCTGGAGGGGGACGCCCCCACCGCCAGCGAAGCCTTTATTGCCTTCTGCCAGCAGCAGAAGCTTGCCTATAAATACAAGGACGGGTTTTTCTCCGCCTTTGCCGACGTGGCCTCCGCCGCCGACGAGGGCTGGCTGTTTTACGTCGGCGACGACCTGGCCCAGGTGGGCGCCGACGACATTCCCCTGGCGGACGGCTTTGCCGTCTCCTTCCGCTGGATGAATTACGACGAGGCCTTTGCAGAATAGTCCGGGGCACATAAAAGAGGGACGGCAGCCGCCGTCCCTCTTTTATGTGCGTTTCTCTGCATAAAGATTTTTTTCAAAAATGCAGCCTTTATTTTACGTGTTCTCCGGTGTCGATCATCTGCCTTTTTCCCCACTTTTGCCCGGACAAAAGTAGCAAAACCTGCCGCGGATACCCTCCGGGGGATTTTTGTGCCCTGCCGGGTGGGGCGTCATGGACATTGTTTTTCTGTTGTCCACCCCGGTCGTGGCGTGGGCCGGTTTTTGCTTGTTACTTTCCAACAATGGAAAGGTACCAAAGATTGCCGGGGGCCCTACGGGGTGTTTTTTTCCATTGCCGCGCTTTGTAACCAAGCCAACCTTTCTCCACTTTTGTCCGGGCAAAAGT
>CALGIL010000264.1 GCA_937914895.1 uncultured Angelakisella sp. | reverse complement strand
CTTTGGTTACCTTCCATTGCTGGAAAGTAACCAAACAGAAGACGGTCCACGCCACCGACCGGGGCGGACAACAGGAATTCTGTATCCATGACGCCCCGCCGGAGACGATAAAAGTGTATGGGACCCCGTCCCAAAGCGTAAAGAAGGATACCTTAGCTAAAATCAAAGCTTCGCCCGGCAGGGCACAAAACCCCCGGAGGGCCCCCCGCCGGAGGCGCAGGAGGGCTTGGGACCACATCCCAAAAAAGTAAAGAAACAGAGCCCGGTCAAAAGGGGAAATGCTGAGCCTATTATAGCATAAAATCTCCTCTTTACTATGCAGCCCCCGGGGTTTATGATAAAATAGAATAAAAGCCCCCATGACGTTACCCGTAAAGGAGTGTTTTGGATGAAAGAGCTGACTTATTTTAAGCTGATGAACTGCCCCTACTGCAAGGCCGCCGACGGATGGCTTCAGGAGCTGATCCGGGAAAACCCCGCCTACGGCGCCATCCCCATTAAGGTGGTCAACGAGGCGGTGGAGGTGGAACTGGCCGAAAGCTACGACTACTACTATGTGCCCACCTTCTTCCTGGGGCGGGAAAAGCTCCACGAGGGGGCCGCCACCAAGGAGAAGATCCGGGCGGTGCTGGACGCCGCCCTTCAATAACAGAGACACAAAAACAGCCGGAGGACCCACGGGTTCTCCGGCTGTTTTTTGCGTGGGCCTTCGGGCCCTATTTGCACTTGTCCAGAAAGGCCAGCAAAATACGGTTAAAGTAGCCGGGGTTGTCCAGGTTGGCCGCCTGGGAGGCCCCGGGGATGATGGGGGTCATAACGCCGGGATAGCCCTTCTCCCAGTCCCGCATATGGCGCAGGGTGGTGCCCACCGTGTCCTGCATGCCGCAGGCCGCAAGGATGGGGGCGTCAAAGGTCAGGGGCTCCGGGCGGATGCAGGACAGCATCTCTCCGCTGATGCGCATAAACCCGTCCTTGGCCATGCCGTTCAGCATGGCCTTGACCGCCTTGCGGGATTCCCGGGTGGCGGTGGAGGCGGTGGCGATGTTGTCCTTGATCATCTCCCAGGGCAGGGCCTTGGTGGAGGTGACCGAAAACCGCAGCCCCCGCAGCTCCAGGGCGGAGTAGCGGGGCAGAAACATGGGCAGTGCGCCCACCACCATATACCCGGCGGCGCCGCCGTGGCGCAGGGCGTACTCCTGCACCACAAGGCCGCCCAGGGCAATGCCCACCAGCACCGGCTTTGTAATGCCCTGGGCCTCCAGAACGGCGCAAAGGTCCTCGGCCGCCTCGGCGACGGAAAATCCCTCGCAGGGCTGGGATTTGCCATGGCCGCGGATGTCCATCCGCAGCACCCCCCAGTCCGTCAAAACCGGCAGCTGGGGCTCCCACATCTTGCTGCTGAGTCCCTGGGAGTGAAGCAGCACCACCGTCCGGGCAACTTCCGCGCCCTGTGTGCTCTCTGCGCCTTCCGCCTGGGCGGGGTGATAGGAATAGGCCACCTGGCAGCCGGGCCGCTGCAGTTTTTCCATGACGCTCCCCCTTCTTTCCTTTTGTCAGCCCAGGTCCCGGATGGACTGCTCCAGCTTTTCCATCCGCTCCCGCTGCTGGGTCAGCTTGGCCCGCTCCCCCTCTACCAGGGCGGCGGGGGCCTTTGCCACAAAGCCGGGATTATCCAGCTTTTTCAGGATAAAATCGATGTCGCTTTGGCACTTTTCCCGTTCCTTTTGCAGGCGGGCCAGCTCCTTGTCCCGGTCGATAAGGTCCGCCATGGGCATCAGCGCCCGGGCGGCGGCGGTAACCACCTGCACCGCGCCCTCGGCGGCAAAGTCGGCGCCCACCTCCACCCCGCTGGCGGAGGCCAGCCGAATTAGGAAGGGGCTGCCGTCCCGGAACACCCCGGCGTCGGCGTCGGCGCACTGGACATACACCTTGGCTTTTTTGCTGGGGGGAATGCCCATCTCGCTGCGGCGGGTGCGGATGCCCACAATGAGGTCCATGACCTTTTGAAAATCCGCCTCCTCCCGGGGGAAGGACAGCTCCTCCCGGTACAGGGGCCAGCTGGCCACCATGATGCTGGGGCCCTGCCCCCGGTGGGGCAGGTTCTGCCAAATCTCCTCGGTGATAAAGGGCATATAGGGGTGCAGCAGCCGCAGGGTGCCGTCCATAATATACACCAGCACCTGCTGGGCGTTTTTGGCGCTTTGGCCCCCCGCCTGGATGCGGGCCTTGGTCAGCTCGATATACCAGTCGCACAGGATGTCCCAGATGAAGTCGTACAGCTTGCCCAGGGCGATGCCCAGCTCAAACTTTTCCATGTTGTCGGTAACTTCGCCCACCAGGGTGTTGTACCGGGACAGCACCCACTTGTCCTCGGTCTCCAGGGTGTCGGGCAGGGCGACGTCCAGGATGCTCTCGTCCAGGTTCATCAGGATGAAGCGGCTGGCGTTCCACAGCTTGTTGGCAAAGTTGCGGCTGGCCTTTACCTTGTCGTCGGAAAAACGCATGTCGCCCCCGGGGCTGTTGCCCGTGGCCAGGGTAAAGCGCAGGGTGTCGGCGCCGTACTCCGCAATAATGTCCAGGGGGTCGATGCCGTTGCCCAGGGATTTGCTCATTTTACGGCCCTGGGCGTCCCGCACCAGGCCGTGGATAAGCACCGTGTCAAAGGGGGCCTTGCCCATCTGCTCCACCCCGGAAAAAATCATCCGGGCCACCCAGAAAAAGATGATGTCATACCCCGTCACCAGGGTGTTGGTGGGGTAAAAATAGTTTAGGTCGGGGGTGTCCTCCGGCCAGCCCAGGGTGGAAAAGGGCCACAGGGCGGAGGAAAACCAGGTGTCCAGAGTGTCGGGGTCCTGGTCCAGATGGGTGCCGCCGCACTTAGGACAGGTGTGGGGCTCCTCCCGGGCCACAATCACTTCGCCGCAATCCCGGCAGTACCAGGCGGGGATGCGGTGCCCCCACCACAGCTGGCGGGAGATGCACCAGTCCCTGATGTTCTCCATCCAGTGGAAGTAAATTTTTTCAAACCGCTCGGGGATGAATTTGGTCTCCCCCGCCTCCACCGCCCGGATGGCGGGGCCGGCCAGGGGCTCCATTTTGACAAACCACTGCAGGGACACCCGGGGCTCCACCGTGGTGGCGCAGCGGTAGCACTGGCCCACGCTGTGGGCGTGGTCCTCGGTCCGCACCAGGTACCCGCCGGCCTCCAGGTCGTCCACCACGGCCCTGCGGGCCTCGTACCGCTCCATGCCCCGGTATTTGCCGCCGTTTTCGTTGACGTGGGCGTCCTCGGTAAAAATATTGATGACGGGCAGGCCATGGCGCAGCCCCACCTCGAAGTCGTTGGGGTCGTGGGCGGGGGTGATTTTAACCACCCCGGTGCCAAAGTCCATCTCGACGTAGCTGTCGGCCACCACGGGGATCTCCCGGTCCATCAGGGGCAGCAGCACCGTCCTGCCCACCAGGTGGCGGTAGCGCTCGTCGTCGGGGTGCACCGCCAGGGCGGTATCCCCCAGCATGGTCTCGGGCCGGGTGGTTGCCACCTCCAGATACTGGCCCTCCTCCCCCACAACGGGGTACCGGATGTGCCAGAAGTGGCCCGCCTGGTCCTCGTACTCCACCTCGGCGTCGGAGATGGAGGTAAGGCAGTGGGGGCACCAGTTGATGATGCGCTCGCCCCGGTAAATCAGGCCCTTTTCGTACAGGCGGTTAAACACCTCTACCACGGCCCTATTGCAGCCCTCATCCAGGGTAAAGCGCTCCCGGTCCCAGTCGCAGGAGGCGCCCAGCTTTTTCAGCTGGTTGACAATCCTGCCGCCGTACTCATTTTTCCAATCCCAGGCGCGCTCCAAAAAAGCCTCCCGGCCCAGGTCCTCCTTGGTCAGGCCCTCTTCGGCCATGGCGGCCACAATTTTGGCCTCGGTGGCAATGGAGGCATGGTCGGTTCCGGGCAGCCACAGGGCGCTGTACCCCTGCATCCGGCGCCAGCGGGTCAGAATATCCTGCAGGGTGCAGTCCATGGCGTGGCCCATGTGCAGCTGCCCGGTGATGTTGGGGGGCGGCATGACGATGGTGTAGGGGGTCTTTTGGGGGTCGGCCTGGGCGTGAAAATATCCTTCCTTTACCCAGAAGTCGTACAGCCGCTGTTCCACCTCGCCGGGGCTGTACACCTTTTCCAGTTCTTTTGCCACTTGCTGTTCCTCCTTATTTTCGCTTCCCGCGGCCCGGGGGGCGCCGCAATGTAAGGTTCTTGTAAGGCCCTTGGGGGCGGCCGTGCCTTTGCCCAGCGGGCCGCCCAGGCCAACCTGTTTGGCATAACAAAAGCGCCCTGTCCAAAAAGACAGGACGCCGGCTGGGCGCGGTACCACCTGTGTTCGCGCAGGGGGGCCTGCGCGCGCTTATGGGGACGCCGTCGCCGGCGCCCGCGGCCTCTGTAACGGGAGGACACCCGCCGGCGCCTACTGGGGGCCTTTCTCAGGCTCCGTTGGGGCCGGGACTCCAAGGTGACTTCGGCGGGTCCGGAGGCGGCTTTGCAGCATCCGCCGCTCTCTTGGCTCCGGGGGGTCCGCGTACTGGTCCTCATCCCAGTCTTTGGGCTGTTTTATTACGATTCATCCTAGCACGGCGGGCCGGTTTTGTCAAGGGAGCGCCCCGCCCCGCCGCCTGGGGCCGGCCTCTTTTTCGGCGGCTGTTTTTCCTCCCTGTTTCCTCCTCCGGGGCCGTTATCCAGGCCCTTTTGGGGCCGGCGCCCTTTTCCAAGGACAAAAACCCCGCGGAGCGGCTTTTTCAGCCCTTCCGCGGGGATGCTTTACAGTGCTTGCGGCCGGACGGGCGGGGGGAACTTCGTCCCTGCCGTGGGCCTTCCATAGGGTGCGCCGCGTATCAACACGGTGAATGGAGCCTTGCGGGCGGCACGGTTATCTCCAGCAATTACCCTGCCAGCCACAGCCGCTTCCGCAGCCGGAGCTATTGCCGCAGCCGGAACTGCTCCCGCAGCCGCAGCTGTTGCCGCAGCTGTTTCCACAACTGCTTCCACAGCTGCTCCCACAACCGCTTCCGCAGCTGCCTCTGCAGCCACAGTTGTTTGCGCAGCCGGAGTTATTTCTGCAGCCGGAATTATTTCCGCATCCGCAAAAGGCCAGCCATATCAACGGCCAATAACACATCCCCTCACCCCCCTTCCCTACAACTTATGTCGAACGGTGGGGATCGGTGAACGGCGCCGGGCAAACTTTTTCCCGCGGCGCCGGCAGCCGCCGGGTATGGTGCGTTCGGCGATTTTTAGCCTTCCGGGTCTTTTCGTCTGTGATTTCTTTTCCATCCCAGGCGTGCTTATATCCCCGTCTTTTTCTCACATACTAGGCATTATGATGTACCTGGAATGGAGCTTTGTTTTTTTATTGGGCGGCGGGGTCTATGCGGGCCTCGAAATCCTTTGGCGCAGACGCACCCACTGGACCATGTTCCTCACGGGCGGGCTGTGCTTTACGCTGCTTTACACCTTAACCACACACACCGCCCTGCCCATGCTTATCCAATGCGCATTGGGGGCGCTGATCATAACGGCGGTGGAATTTTTGGTGGGCTGCGTGGTAAACCTGGCCTTGGGCCTGAAGGTGTGGGATTACTCCCGCGTCCGCTTCAACCTTCTGGGGCAGGTCTGCCCGTTTTTTACAGGGCTGTGGTTTGCGCTGAGCTGGCCCGCATTCTTACTTTCCCAGGCAATCCACTCGGGCATTTTTAACCATCTGGGGTAGGAGCGCCAATCCCCTTTCCCCCGGGCGGACGCCGGCCATTTGCGGGCGATTGCCCCAAAGTGCCCGCCCCATCAGGCCCATAACCCAAATTTTTCCCCATTTGCTTTTGGGCACAAAAAAAGTCCCGCAGAGCGGCTTTGTCAGCCGTCCTGCGGGACTTTTGCCGCGGGGCCGCTCCCCGGGTTCCAGCGGAGTCCCCCGGCCCCGGTAGTATGCCCGGTTGCAATCCACCAAAAAAATGTCATAATGTAAATAAGTTCCACGCGATAGGGCAGGAGGGCGCATCGATGAATGGTAATTACTACCTTTTCACCAATCTGCTGTCTGATGAGGAGACACGCATTATCACCGATATTATCGGCCACATCGAACGCGGCGAGGGCCGTATCGGCATCCAGCAGATCGCAAACGAAAACTTTGTTTCGTCCACATCCATTATCAAAATGTGCAAGCGGCTGGGGTTTGACGGATACAGTGAGCTTTACTATCATCTTTCCCAGCGGGTCAATGTTTACAGCCAGACGCCAAGGGACGCGGCGCTCCGGGAGCTGGTGGATAACTATGACGAGGAAATTGGCAGGAAGTTCTGTTCCCTGCTGTCCGAATTTCAAAACCAAAAAATTTTTGCGGACGGCAGCGGTTTTTCCGACCTGGTGGCGGACTATATCGTCCAGCGGCTGGCGGTCTGCGGCTTTATGGTGTTTAACCGGGTGCACTTTTATGACTTTATGATTTTTCATCAGGAGAGCAAAGCCCTTGTGACAAACATTGAACCCTCCGTGATGATTGCGATTTCGCAAAGCGGCGAGGCCGCACCCGTGCTGAATGATGTGCGGACCGCCAAGCAAAAGGGCTTTAAAGTCATCTGTTTTACAAAAAGAGCAAATTCCACACTGGCGCAGCTGTCGGACCTGGTCCTTGTGGTGGACGGGGCGAAGCAAATGCTGGTGGGCGGAATCCCCAATCCGTTTTTTGGCCGGGTCATTTTGGCTTTTGAAGAACTGATGGGCTATTATTTTCGGACCATTGGAGAACCGGAAACCGCCGAAATAAAATAACTGAAATAGAAATTTTTTACGCCGGGTGGTGTGATATACTAAAAATACGGGTAGCCTACCGTCCATTTTTTGTGGAAGGTGTTAAAAACAACATGGGAGGTTTCATGATGAAAAGAACTTTTGCACTCGTTCTGTCCCTGGTGATGTGTCTTGGCCTGCTGGCGGGCTGCGGCGGAAATGAGCCCCAGCAGAGCGCCTCGCCCGCGGAGCCGCAAAGCGAAGCCGGCCCCAAAAAGGTGGATAAGCTGAGCGTGTACTTTGTCCCGTCCCGGGAGCCCAGCGAGATCATCACCACCACCGAGCCTTTAAAGCAGCTGCTGAAGGACGAGATGCTCAAAGAGGGCTACGACATCGGCGAGGTGGTCATCAATGTGGGCACCACCTACGAGGCCGTGGGCGAGGCCCTGAGCGCGGGCACCGCTGACGTGGGCCTGATCCCCGGCGGCACTTACGTCCTGTATGACGATGGCTGCGACGTGATTTTGACCGCTACCCGTGACGGCCTGAGCAAGGATTTTGACGAGGCCAAGGATTGGAACGACGGCAAGCCCACCGAGGCTTCCACAAAGCAGGCGGTTTCCTATCGGGCCCTCATCATCGCCGGCCCCTCCGAAAAAGGCCAGGCGCTGACCGCCAAGGTCAATGCCGGCGAGGCGCTGACCTGGGACGACCTGAGCGGCGCCAACTGGAGCGTTATGGGTTCTTCCTCCCCCGCCGGCTACATCTACCCCTCCCTGTGGCTTCAGGACCGCTACCAAAAGGGCATTACCGACCTTGCCAGCGCCGTCCAGTCCGATTCCTACGCCAGCGCCTTTGCGCGCCTTGCGTCCGGCCAGGTGGACGTGCTGGTAACCTATGCCGACGCCCGCCGCGACTATGCGGAGCGTTGGAACACGGAGTTTAACCGCAAGGGTTCCATCTGGGAGGAGACCGGCGTCATCGGCGTTACCGCCCCCATCTACAACGATACGGTTTCTGTCAGCAAGACCGCCCCCAATATGGACGCCGATATGGTGGCCGCCCTCCAGGACGCCTTTATCAACATCGGCAATACCCCCGAGGGCAAGGAGGTCATCGCCATTTACAGCCACAACGGCTACCAAAAGGCCCAGTCCTCCGACTATGATAACGAGCGGGCCGCCCAGAAGCTGATTCAGGAGCTGACCGCCAAGTAATCCTTCCAAAAACTGCCCCCTAATTTGGAGGAGAGGACTTCCCCAGACACTCACCGGAGGGGCGTCCTCTCCTCCGCGTTCTATCAGGAAGCGAGGTGTACCCATGATCGTATTTGATCATGTATCGAAAGTCTACCCCAACGGTACGGTCGGCCTGGACGATGTGAACCTGACCATACAGGACGGCGAGTTTGTCGCCATCATCGGGCGTTCCGGCGCGGGCAAGTCCACGCTGCTGCGCTCGGTCAACCGTATGCACGACATTACCGGGGGGACCCTGACGGTGGGCGGGACCAGCGTCGGCGGGCTGCGGGGCAAGGCCCTGCGGCAGTTCCGCCGCGGCATTGGCATGGTGTTCCAGTCCTTCAACCTGGTTACCCGGACCACCGTGATTCGCAATGTCCTGTCGGCCCGGGTGCCGGAAATGCCCTTTTGGAGGGTGGTGCTGGGGGCGTTTCGCAAAGAGGACAAGATGACCGCACTGGAATCTCTTGATAAGGTTGGGATTCTGGATAAGGCCTATATCCGGGCCGACCAGCTCTCCGGCGGGCAGCAGCAGCGCGTCGCCCTGGCCCGGACCCTTGCCCAAAAGCCGAAAATCATCCTGGCTGACGAGCCGGTGGCCGCCTTGGACCCGGTTACCGCCAAGCAGGTTATGGAGGATTTTGTCCGCATCAACAGAGAAATGGGCATCTCCATTTTGCTTAATATCCATCATGTGGAGCTTGCCATCGAATATGCCGACCGCATCATTGGCATCCGCGCCGGCAAAATCGTCTACGACGGCCCCTCCAAGGAGGTGGACCAGCAGGTGCTGGATGCCATCTATGGAGAAGCCGCCAAGGAGGAGGCGACGGCATGAAGCTGTATGACCGCATTTTTAAGCCCCGTCAGTACACCCTGCCCGGCGGCAAGACGGTGGAGGAACCCTTTACCCGCCTGCCCTTGATTTTGCTGGTTTTGCTGGTTTGCACAGCCGTATCGGTAAAGGTCACGGGCTTCAATTTTACGGCCCTGGCCAACAACGGAAGCAAGTTTTTCGATATTCTGCGCAGTATGTTTCCGCCCAAAACCGGCTATCTCCCTAAAATTTGGCAGCCGCTGTGGGACACCATCAAAATGTCCATCTTAGGCTCCTTTGTGGGCGCGGTGCTGGCAGTCCCCTTTGCGGTGCTTGCCGCCAGCAACATTGTTGCCAACCGGGCGGTCGTTTTTGTCGTCCGCCTGTTTTTAAGCCTGGTACGGACGCTGCCGACGCTGGTTTGCGCCCTGATTGCCACCTATATCTTTGGTCTTGGCACCATGGCGGGCACCTGCGCCATTGCGGTGTTCACCTTTGCCTACATTGGCAAGCAGCTTTTTGAGCTTATCGAAACCGTGGATATGGGGCCCTTTGAGGCCATGGAGGCCCTGGGGGCCACCCGGGTGCGCGCCTTTGTGACGGCGGTCTTTCCCCAGGTGCTTCCCACCTATCTTTCGGTTTCCCTGTTCTGCCTGGAGGGCAACGTCCGCTATGCCTCCATCCTGGGCTATGTGGGCGCCGGCGGCCTGGGCCTGATTATGAACGAAAAGATCGGCTGGCGGGAATACAGCAGCGTGGGCATGATTTTGATTGTTCTGTTTGTGACCGTGGTGGCCATCGAGTGGGTCAGCCATGCGGTGCGCAAGCGTTTGACCTGAAAGGAGGCGGCAGCATGGAACCTACCATTCGGGCGGCCTATGAAAACGCCCCTAAAACCTGGATCTACAAATTGCTTTTGGCCTTTGCCGCTGCCTGCGTCCTGGCATGGTCCAGTTCTACCCTGGTCATCAACAGCACCAGCGGAAGCGGCCTGGAGGTGGCCGGAAACATCCTTTCCGGCATTTTTCATCCGGATACGAAATTGCTGTTCAACTTTACCACCTCCGGCGTGGCCTATCTTCTGCTGGAGACCCTTTGCATTGCGTTTTTGGGCACCATTGTCGGCGCCGTCATCTCGGTGCCCCTCTCCTTTCTGTCGGCCTCCAACCTGATGCCGCGGCCCATTGCCCTGCTGGGGCGCTTTGCCATCGCCGCCATCCGCACCATCCCCGCGTTTATCTATGGCCTCATGTTCATCCGGGTCACCGGCCCCGGCCCCTTCGCGGGGCTGCTTACCATGTCCCTCTGTTCCATCGGCATGGTGTCCAAGATGTTTATCGAGAGCATCGAGGATTTGGATAAGCGCATCCTGGAATCCCTGGACGCGGCGGGGTGCACCACCTTCCAAAAAATTCGCTACGGCATCCTGCCCCAGCTGTTCCCGGACTTTATGTCCACCCTCATCTACCGGTTTGATATGAACCTTCGGGACGCAACGGTGCTGGGCCTGGTGGGCGCCGGCGGCATTGGCGCGCCGCTGATTTTTGCCATGAGCGCATACCGCTGGAACGAAGTGGGCTCCATCCTGCTGGGCCTGGTCGCGCTGGTGCTGGTCATCGAATGGATTTCCGCAAAAATTCGTACAAAGCTGACACGGGGGTAATGCTATGGGAGAAAAACAGCTGCAGATCTATTTTACCTCTGATCTTCACGCCTATATCTACCCCACCGATTACCGGACCCCCGGTGAGCGGGATATTGGCCTGTTTAAATGTGTAAACCGCTTTCATAAGGACGGCAACACCCTTGTCATTGACGGGGGCGACCTCCTGCAGGGGTCCCCCCTGGGGGCCTTTTGCCACGATTCCGTGGGCAATGCCCGGGAATTTTCCAGCATTATGAACTGCTGCGGCTACGATTATGTAACCCTGGGCAACCATGACTTTAATTTTGGCATGGCCTATCTGGACACCTATCTTGATGCCCTTCGGGCCCGCTGCGTCTGCCAGAACGCTTTGAAGGAGGACGGAGCCGTGCGGTTCCCCTGGCGCATCCACGTCCTTGAAAACGGCCTGCGCGTGGGCATTGTGGGCATTGTGACGGACTATGTGAATGTTTGGGAACGGCCGGACCACCTGGCCGGGCTTACCATTACCGACCCGTTTGCGGCTGCAAAAGCGGCGCTGGAAGAGATGCGCGAACAGGTGGATTTGACCGTCTGCGTTTACCACGGCGGGTTTGAGCGTGATTTGGCCAGCGGGCGGGTGCTGAGTGAAAGTACGGAGAATATTGGCTATCGGATCTGCGAAGAGCTGGACTTTGACATTTTGCTTACGGGCCACCAGCACATGTCCGTGCCGGGACAAACGGTGTTTGGGACCTTTGTGGTCCAGCCCTCGGATTCCGGCCGCGAATTTCTTTCGGTGAGAGCGGTGGTAACGGACGGCCGCAAAGCGATTACCAGCCAAACCGTCCCGGCGGGCGGCGAATGCGACCCCGCTCTGCTGGACCGCTTTACAGACATGGAGAAGGGCGCTCAGGCATGGCTGGATGTTGTGGTGGGCCATTTGGATCGCCCCTTGCTGCCGGCCCCGCCCCTTGTCATGGCGGCGGAGGGCAGCGACCTTGCCGATTTCTTCAACGAAGTTCAGCTGGCATGCTCCGGCGCCCAGCTTGCCGCAACCAGCCTGGCAAACGAGGTGGCCGGACTGCCCCAGATCGTCCGCCGCAGAGATGTGCTGACGGCTTATCCCTATACAAACACACTGACCGTATTGGAGGTGAGCGGTGGGGTCCTGCTGCGGGCCATTGAGCAGAGCGCCGAATATTTCTCCCTGGATGAGGATGGACAGCTATGCGTGTCGGACCGGTTTTTAAAGCCTAAGGTTGAGCACTACAATTTTGATTATTATGCCGGGATTGATTACGTCATCGATGTTGCGCGCCCCATTGGTCAGCGCGTGACCAGCCTACTGTATCATGGGCAGCCGGTCACCGGGCAGGACCGCTTTACCATTTGCATCAACAGCTACCGGGCCAGCGGTGCCGGCGGCTATTCCATGTATCCGCACTGCCCGGTTCTTCGGGAGATCAACACGGAAATGCCCGACTTGATTTTGGAGTTCTTTAAAAGCAAACCCTCTCTTGCCGTTCAGCGGCAGTCCCATTTCTGTATCCGTGTGCCCAAGGTGTAAACCGATTCTGCGGGCCTGTCCCGGCACGGCGCCCGCAGGCGCCGCCGCATACCGTGGCCGCTGCTCGCATTCGGCGGTGGTCCTTTCCTTTTTTCATGTACCGTGCGTACTCCCCGGAAGGCCGGGAACCGCATTGCGGTTCCCAAGGGCCTTCATGGGGCGCACTGCCGACACGTCCCCTCATCCCCCCTGCAACTGATGTCCAACGGTGTTGATGGGCCGGCGGGACAGCCCGGCTTTTTCTCCCCCATTCCGCCGGCACAAAACGCCGGTACAAAATAGGCGGACGCCGAATATTTGCGCAAATGGGAGTTGACAGAAGGTGCCCCGTTTGCTATAATACAACTTGCGGCGCTTTTAAAAATCCTGGCGATAGGCTGCTATGGCTCAGGCGGTAGAGCGCGTCCTTGGTAAGGACGAGGTCCCCAGTTCGAATCTGGGTAGCAGCTCCACGGTAAAAGTCCCACAGAATGGCTGATACAGCCGCTCTGTGGGACTTTTTTGTTGTGATTTTTTATGGGCCCGCCCATGGGTTTTAGGGTCCGATTTGATGGGGTTTTGGGAAGTTTGTGCAGCACGTAATGCAGCACTTTACGGGCTTTTGGGGTTTCTTTTTTCGTTTCGTCTGTCTGGGCCGGCCCCGGAAAAGGACAAGCGGCTTTGCGGCGCAGGGCTACCCCTCCGCCGGATGGTCCAGCTTGGCGCGCAGGTACCGGACCCATTCTTCCGCCGCCCCATACTCAAAGGTCAAAAGCGCCCGGCTGTAACAGGCAAAGGCCCTTTCGTCCCGGGCCCGCATGGCCGCAAGCGCCTTTTTCGGGCCCAAAAAGGGCAGCCCGCAAAGGTCAAAATAAATTTCCAGGCTCTCCGTCAGCAGCCAGTGCCATCTGTAAGCTCCTTCCGCGTCGTTGCGCGCCGCCCGCAAAAGCATTTTTTCGCACCACTCCACCTGATGCCGCTTTTCGGCGTCGCTTTTGGGGGGCAGCTGCCCCATATAGGCAAGAACGCCGTCCCTCAGCTTCCGGCCCATGCCCCGGGTATCCAGCAGAATCGCACCGTCGTGCAGCTGCGCAAACCCACTGTAATCCACCTCCCCGTCAAACGCGGAGGTGTGGTAAATAAACACATCCAAAGGGATATGGTCCATAATACTTCCGTCATGGGCTGCGCACACCCGATCCGTAATGATGAGCGCGTCAAAATCGCTGCCCGCACTATTGGACCCGTCGGCATAGGAGCCGTACAAAATGATTGTGTGGGGGTCGTAGGCAGCAATCAAATAGTCCAAAATCGCCTTCATGTCAAACCCTCCCGGCAAGCCTGTCTGTATTTCGGCTTCTTATAGAACAGTATATACGGAAGGACCTTAAAAAATCAAGGTCAGCAGCAGGTAATACAGGGTCGCCGTCACGCAGTAAAACAGGGTGACGGGCAGCGTCTTGGCAATAATGGTTCTGAAATCGCTTTTAAAGTAGTTGACGGCAATCTCCAGGCAGATATGCGTCGGCGATATCTGGGCGGCGCAGTGGGAAAAGCTCATGAGCAAAACAAGCAGCGGAATACCCGCGCCCGGGATGGTTGAAAAGGCAATGGGAAACAGGACGGCAATGACGGCGTTGCCCAGTCCCGTCATGCTGCCGATAAAGGTAATCAGCGCGTACACCAGGAACAGCGGAATGGGCAGGCCCGCAAACGTGCTGGAGAGGGTGTTGATGATGCCGATGGACGCGATGATGTCCTTAAAGATCATAATCAGCAGCATGCCGACCATGATGGACGGGTGAAAGGCCTTTTTGATGATGGGCCACAGCTCTTTCATGGGGAAGCGGTAGATGATAAACAGCGCCGCACAGGCAGCCGCCGTGGAAACAGCTGTGCTGAACCCGCCGAACAGCACCACCACCGTCAGGGCGATAATGGGCCAAAGGGCCAGCAGCATCTGCAAAAGGTCCTGGCCCTTGTCTTTGCTGGCGGGCAGCCCGGTGTCCCTGGGCACCTTGCGCACCTTTGTGGCATAACAAAACAGAATGCTGAGCAGGGCAAGGGGCAGGATGCCCAGCAGGAACATCCCCGCCGGCAGCTTGGTCACACTGAGGGCCAGCAGCACACCGGGGTAAAAGGGCAGGGCCGATTCGGGGATATGCCGAAGATAGCTGGTCAAAAAGGTTTTGTCGCCAACGCTTAAGTCGTTGCCGGCTGTGGTACAGCATCCAATCAGGCAGACGCATTATTGCTGTTGGGGGCCGAATTGTTATTGAAGTC
>CALGIL010000263.1 GCA_937914895.1 uncultured Angelakisella sp. | reverse complement strand
CATGGCGGGGGGCAGGGGCCGCCGGCTGGAGCTGACCAAGGCGTACGCCCTGCGGGCCCTGGCGGCGGCGTCCCTGGTGCTGTTTCTCTTCCTTTTGGGCGGGGGCCTTAATTACTACCGCTATTCCTTTACATATTATACGGGGCTGGAGGTGCGGGAGTCCGAGGTCACCCAGCTGCGGGACCTCTGTCTGGAGCTTGCCGATGACGCCAACACCCTGCGGGAGGGCCTGCCGGAGGATGCGGACGGGGTATTTACTCTTGCGGACGTCCCGGTGCGCACTTTATCCGCCACGGCCCGGGACCAATACGCCGCCCTGGCGCGGCGGAACCCCCGTTGGACGGAGCTGCTGGAGGGGGGCGGGGGCACGGCCCCCAAAGGGGTGCTGTTTTCGGAGGCCATGTCCTATATGCAGATTGTGGGCGTTTTTTTCCCCTTTACCATGGAGGCCAACGTCAACGTCCACACCTCCCCCATCAACATCCCCTTTGCCATGTGCCACGAGCTGAGCCATATCAGCGGATTTATGCGGGAGGACGAGGCCAACTACCTGGCCTATCTTGCCTGTATGGCGGGGGACAGCCGGGAGTTTGCGTACAGCGGCGCCGTGGAGGCGCTGGTTCATGCGTCAAATGCTTTGTACCGTAAAAATGTCCGGATGTATGACCAGGTTATGGAGGGGCTGTCCGACGGGGTCCGGCGGGATCTGGCGGCGGACGCCGCCTATTACGACGCCCACAAATCCGCCTTTGGGGATTTTTCCCAGTCGGTCAACGACGCCTATCTCCGGGTCAACAACCAGACGGACGGGGTGTACAGCTACGGCAGAATGGTGGACCTGATGCTGGCGGACTACCGCCTGCGCCACGGTGCTGCATAGAAAGGGGAGGGTTTTGTGATCTCCAAGGAGGAGCTTTGCGCAATGGCCCGGGAGGCCTCTAAGAATGCCCACGTGCCCTATTCCCACTTCCACGTGGGGGCGGCCATTCTGGCGGAGGACGGCCGGGTGTACACCGGCTGCAATGTGGAAAACGCCAGCTACGGTCTGACCATCTGTGCGGAGCGCAATGCCTGCACCACCATGGCCGCCGCGGGCCGGCGGAGCATCCGTGCGGTGGCCATCTACGGCGGGGGCAGGGCGGGGGACGCCGCCCCCTGCGGGGCCTGCCGCCAGTTTCTGCTGGAGTTTGTGCGGGACCTGGAGCACACGCCGGTCTACCTGACGGGGGCCTCCGGTGAGATTTTGACC
>CALGIL010000262.1 GCA_937914895.1 uncultured Angelakisella sp. | reverse complement strand
CGGAAAGCCGCTGGAACTGGTAGCGGAACCGCGCCGCCAGGGGGGCGGTATCCTGGGCCATGGCCTGGATATACCGGGTGAGGTACCCTTCGATGCGCTTTTTCAGCTCCCCGTCGTCCAGGCTGGCAATGCCCCGGTCCCCCACGTCCCGCAGGAGCAGCTCCAGCACATAGTGGATGGCGTTACCCGATTCCAGGGGGGAATAGGCCACCCTGCGCCGGGGGCTTAGGCCCAGCATATAGTTGCAGAAGAAGCTGTAGGGGCAGCCGTAATAGGTCTCGATGCGGGAGGGGGACAGCACAATGCGGTCCCCCAGCAGCCGCCGGGAGGTATCGGGTAAAATCCCCCCCATGGGCAGGTCGTCCGCCGCCCTGCGGATGGCCTCCAAAAACTGCTCCTCCCCCCGCCGGCGCAGAAGAGCCGCCAGGGTGGCGGCCTCCCGGCCGCCCTGGCTTGCCAGCCGGGCATACCCCAGCCGGGCCGACCCCACGTCGTGGACCAGCCCATAGGGGGACAGCCCCGCCACATCTACCCGCGCGCCGGGAAAGCGCTCCCCCAGCATCGACAAAAGCAGGGAGGGCTGGGCCGGGGCCCCGTCGTCATCCATGCGGACACAGCTGGCGTACAGCCGCTCCCGGGGGCTGCACAGCGCGGTGTAAAGGAAAAAACGCTCCTGCACCGCCCGCTGGAGGGCTGGGCTGCTGATCTCCACCCCCTGGCGGATAAGCTCGGCCCGCTCCTGGTCGGTAAACACCCCCTGGCCCCCCGCCCGGGCGGGAAAGACCCCCTCGTTGATTCCCACCACAAAGACGGCCCGGGGGGAGGCCAGGCGCACGGTGTCCGCCGACCCGGCAATGACCTGGTCGTTGGTGGCGGGAATGCTGCCCAGCTGGGTCTGGGACAGGGCAAGGCCGAACAGGGCGGAAAGCTCCCGGGGGGACTGCCCCGCCCCCGCCAGGGTTTCGGAAAAAAGGTCCAGAATATCCACAATGCTGTTCCAGATGCGGTCGTTCTCCCCGGCGGCGGGGTCTTCATCCCCGGCAAAGTATTCTTCAAGATGCTCCAGCGCCTTCGTGCCGCGGACATAGCGGTACAGGGCGGCGGAAAAGCCCGGCCCGTCGCAGCCCCGCAGGTCGTCCCGCAGCTGCGCCAGGGGCTCCGCCACCCGCCGGCGAGTCTCCTCGATGCGGGCCAGCTGCTCCCGGTAGCGCTGGGGCTCGTCGTCCCCCAGGCCGGCGGGGTTGTTGCGGAAGGGGGCCAGCCACCCCTCCCCCGCCACCGACCAGACATAGGCGTAGTTTTCCAGGGCGGCGGCGTCCCGCAGCTCCACCCCCAGGGCGGGGGAACGCACCAGCCGCAGCATGGCCTCGGTGCGGAAATTGCCGCAGGCGGCGTCCAGTGCGGCGATGACAAACTGGGCCATGGGCTTTGCCAGAATGCTCTCCTTGCGGTCCATAAACAGCGGGATGCCCCCGCCCTCCACCACAGCCCGCAGCAGGGCGCGGTAGTCGTCCAGCCGGCGGCAGAGGATGGCGATGTCCCGGTAGCGATAACCCTCCTCCCGCACCAGCCGGGCGATCTCCCCCGCCGCGTAGCACAGCTCGTCATAGGCGGTGGGCGCCTCGGGCAGCACAAGGCCCTCCTCCGGCACTTCCTCCTCCGGCGGTTCCTCTCCGGCGGCCAGCTCCTCCACCACCCGCAGGGCGGGCAGGGCGGTGCGGCGGTTTTGGGTCAGCACCAGGGGCGCGCCCACCGCCACCTGGTGGCCCCGGGCGTAGGCAAGCAGCCGCTGGGCGGTGTGCTTTTGGTCCGAAAAAATATCCACGCCCTCCCGCAGGTGCAGCCCGTCGGCGCAAAGGGCGACGGTCAGGCTGTCCGCCTGCTCCATGGCGGCGTACAGCAGCTCCCGCTCCGGGGGGCTGAAAAAGCCAAACCCGTCGGCAAATACCTGGCAGCCTGTAAAAAAGCGGTGCTCCACGGCCAGCTTTGCCGCCCTTACAAGGTCGTCCAGGGGGTCGTCGTAGCTGCGGTCCACCAGGGCCTGATAGGCGCCGAAGACGCCGGCGATGTCCCCCAGCTTCAGCCGGAGCTGGGGGTCCTCCACCGTCCGGGACAGCTCGGCCAGCTGCCGGGGGTCGGTGCCCGCCTGCTTCAGCTCCTCCACCGTCTGCAGCATGGTGGTCAAAAACTGGGCCTTGCCCACCTGGCTTTGGTACACTGTCAAAGTGTCCTGCATCTCCCCCACCGCAAGGCGCATGAGCACCACCCGGGCCACGTCGGTAAGGCGTTTGCGGGCAAGGCCGCCGCAGACACGAAAGATATTTTCGCTCAGGCGGCTAAAGCTTAATACCGAAAGGTTCAGCGCCCCGCGCCCCCGCAGCCTTGCGGCGGCGGCCCGCTCGGCCTCAAAGGAGAACTGCTCCGGCACCAGCAGGATGGTGTGCGCCCCCTCCCGGGCGGCGGCAATGGCCCGGTCCATCACCACGGCGGTCTTACCCGTGCCCGTCTTGCCCAAAATCAGCTGCAGCATCGGTTTTCCCCCTTTCGGCCATTATCTGCATTCTTGTCCCATTGTACCGCGAAAGCCGCCCCGGCGCAATTCCCGGAATAAAAGATTCGGGCCCGCGGCAAGCTGCCGCAGGCCCGAAGGTGCATCGCATTTTGTTAAACCGACTCCATCCCCAGCCGGACGGCGCGGAGGTTGGGCTCCATAAGGTGCCGCTTGCTGGCGGGCACCGATTTTTCCAGCCCCTTTTCCAGGGCCTCCAGGGTGGTAAAGCCGGTCAGCTTTAAAAGTCCCCCCAGCATGATGATGTTGGCAAGCCCCTGGAGCTCTCGCTCCTGGGAAAGCCTGGTGGCCGGGATGTACCCGCAGGTGATGTCGTCCCTTTGGCACTTGGCGGTGATCAGGGAGCTGTCGATGACCGCAAACCCGCCGGGGGCCACGGTGCCGATGAACTTTTCGAAGGAGGGATTGTTCATCACCACTAAAGCGTTGGGCTCCAGCACCAGGGGGGAGGCCACGGGTTCCTCCGACAGGCAGACGCTGCAGTTGGCGGTGCCGCCGCGCATCTCGGGGCCGTAGCTGGGCAGCCAGGAGACCTCCCGGCCCTCCAGCATGCCGGTGTAGGCCACCACCTTGCCGGTAAACAGGATGCCCTGCCCGCCAAAGCCCGCAAAGACAAAATTCCAGCTGCTCATCCCGCAAACACCCCTTCCTCGGTTTTATCAGTGTAAACGCCCAGGGGGTAATAGGGCATCAGATTGTCCCGCAGCCAGTCCAGAGCCTCCACCGGGGTCAGGCCCCAGTTGGTGGGGCAGGTGGAAAGCACCTCCACAATGGTGTAGCCCTTGCCCTCCAGCTGGGCCTGAAAGGCCTTTTTAATGGCGGCCTTGGCCTTTCGGATATTGGGCACGGTGTCCACCGACACCCGGGCGGCGTAAGCCACCCCGGACAGGGTGGACAGCATCTCGCACACCCGCACGGGAAAGCCCGCCTGGGTGACGTCCCGGCCGTAGGGGCTGGTCTGGGTGACCTGCCCGGGCAGGGGGGTGGGGGCCATCTGGCCGCCGGTCATGCCGTAAATGGCGTTATTGACAAAAATGGTGGTAATCTTCTCCCCCCGGGTGGCGGCGTGGACCGTCTCGGCGGTGCCGATGGCAGCAAGGTCGCCGTCCCCCTGGTAAGTAAAAATAAGGTTTTCCGGCACGGCCCGCTTAAGGCCCGTGGCCACCGCCGGGGCGCGGCCATGGGGGGCCTCCACCATGTCGCAGGCAAAGTAGTCATAGGCCATCACCGCACAGCCCACGGGGGCCACGCCCACCGCCCTGCCGGGGGCGCCCAGCTCCTCAATACATTCGGCCACCAGCTTATGGATGATGCCGTGGGTGCAGCCGGGGCAGTAGTGCAGGGGCGCGTCGGTCAGCATCGCTGATTTTTGATAAACCA
>CALGIL010000261.1 GCA_937914895.1 uncultured Angelakisella sp. | reverse complement strand
AGGCTTCCGTTATTCTTAATGCTCATTTTAACAGCATTCAAATCAGGTTCCTGGGCCGGAACAGAATATGAAAAAGTTTTATTGGTTTTCTGGTTGATGTATACAGGCTCTAGCTGTTTGTTGTTTACCCCCAAATATAAATCAAGCAGCATTACATCATGCCCTTTTTCGATTAATGCATTTGATATTAATGCCCCCGAAGAAATAGAAACGTCCCTTTCAGGACTAAGACCACCTGCCAATACGATTATTTTCATAAATACACCCCCACGCACTATATGGTATCAACAATTTAAATCGTTCGCAAATCCTGTTTATGGGCGAACCAATCATTGCCTCTATTATATGATATTGTCTTAAATAAAAAAAGAGATATCTTCCCTCGACAGGAAAGGTATCTCTTTTTAGCAGAAAGAGAGGGAATGAAGCCTCCTGCAAATCTACTAATTTCTAACAACAAACTCCTAATGACTAAGTGGTCAGCGCTTGGGGTTGACAATGTCCCGCCAATCCAGGTCCCCGTTTTCCAGGGCGTGGATAAGCGCCTCGGCGGTGGCGATGTTGGTGGCCACCGGGATGTTGTACACGTCGCAGAGCCGCAGAAGCCCCGCCTCGTCCGGTTCGCTGACCTTTGCGGTGATGGGGTCGCGGAAGAAGAGCAGCAGGTCGATCTCGTTGCAGGAAATGCGGGAGGCAATCTGCTGGTCGCCGCCCTGAGAGCCGGCCATAAACCGCACGACATTCAGGCCCGTGGCCTCGGCCACCATCTTGCCGGTGGTGCCGGTGGCACACAGGCTGTGCCGGCTGAAGATGCCGCAGTAGGCAATGCAAAACTGTACCATCAGTTCCTTTTTGGCGTCGTGCGCAATCAGTGCGATGTTCATTGGGATAGTTACCCCCCTTTTTATCTTAACGGAATAATACCAAATCCACCTCGTCGCCCAGCAGGCGCCGCGCGATGCGGTCCAGCTCGTGTCCGGCCAGGCGGTCCCCCATGCTTATGCCGGGCGGCCGCAGCTGCGGCTCGTCGGGTACCGCGCCAATAAGCTGTACCCCCACGGTGTTGATGACGTCGTCCAGGTCCCGGATTTCTCCCCCCCGGGGCAGCTGCTCCGGCACCCGGTTGATGATAAGGCGCTGACGCTGGAGCCCGCTTTGGCGCAGCAGGCCGGACACCCGTCCCCCCGCCGGGGCCGCGGCGGCCTCGGGCAATGTGACCACCAGCCCCAGGCCGCACAGGGCGGCCAGCGCCCGCTGCAGCGGCCCAAACCCGGCGGACCCGTCAAACAGCACGCAGTCGTACTGCGCCCCGGCCCAGGCGCAAAACCGTCCCAAAGCGTCGGCGTCCGCCCCAAAGACCGGGTCCCCCGGCGCCAGAATCAGCGAAAGGCCGGTGGCCGGGTGGCGCACCACCGCCTCGGCGGGGGGACAGCGCCCCGCCAGCACGTCGCCCAGGTCGAAGACCACCGTCTCCTCCAGGGCAAACAGCAGGTCCATGGTCCGAAAGCCCGCGTCGGTTTCCACCAACAGGGTCCGCTTTCCCCGGCGGGCCAGGGCCACGCCCAGGTGGGCGCAGACGGTGGTCTTTCCTACCCCGCCCTTGCCGGACGAGATGAGAATCAACTCTGCCATCAGCCCTGTCCTCCCCGGTTTTAAAACGCTCATACCATTCTATCACAAAAAACGCGTCCAAGTAAAGCACCTGTTTATTTAATTTAAATAAACTTTTAGGAAGTCTCCACTTTGCGCAAAGGGAAGGCGCTGGAAAAAGAAGAAACCACTTGTGCTTTCGGTAACCGCCTCCCCCTCCAGCTTGTGCAAGAGAAGCCTCTGGGAAAAGAAGGAATCACCCGTACTTTCGGCAGGAGACCCCCATCTCTGAAAGGCAGGCTTCCTTTCCCTCGTTCCCCAATTGTCAATTCTCCATTGTCAATTGTCCATTGCC
>CALGIL010000260.1 GCA_937914895.1 uncultured Angelakisella sp. | reverse complement strand
GACCACAAGCCCCGGGTCTTTGTGGGCAAGGATACCCGGGCCTCCTCGGATATGATCGAATCGGCCTTGGTGGCCGGACTTTGCGCCGGCGGGGCCGACGCGGTGTCCCTGGGGGTGGTGCCCACCCCGGCGGTGGCCTATCTTACCACCCTGTTCGGCATGGACGGCGGGGTGATGATCTCCGCCAGCCACAACCCCTACCCCTACAACGGCATCAAAATTTTCGGCGCCGGGGGGTATAAGCTTACCGACCAGCAGGAAAACCAGATGGAGGAGATCATCCTGGACCACTCGGTGCCCCAGGCCCTGGCCCCGGCCCAGCTGGTGGGCCGCCACACCCACCGGGAGGATTTGGCCCAGGATTATGTGCGGTATGTGGCGGGCACCGTCTCCGGCGGGGTGGGGGGCATCCGGGTGCTGGTGGACTGCGCCCACGGCAGCGCCTCGGCCACCGCCCGGGCCCTGTTTGATTTGGTGGGGGCCAGGGCGGAAATTGTCAACGCCAGCCCCAGCGGCCTTAACGTCAACGAGGCCTGCGGCAGCACCCACGTGGAAAACCTGGCAAAACAGGTGGTGGAGGGGGGCTACCAGCTGGGGGTGGCCTTTGACGGGGACGCCGACCGGTGCCTGGCGGTGGATGAGCTGGGCCGGGTGGTCAACGGCGACCAGCTCATCGCGGTGTTTGCCAAGGATATGAAGGACCGGGGCGTGCTGGAAAAGAACACCGTGGTGGCCACCGTCATGAGCAACCTGGGCTTTTTCCAGTTTGCGGGGCGTCAGGGGCTGGACACCCGGGCCACCAAGGTGGGGGACCGGTACGTGCTGGAGACCATGGTCAAAGAGGGCTTTAACATGGGCGGCGAGCAGTCCGGCCACATCATTTTTTCGGATTACATGACCACCGGCGACGGCCAGCTTTCGGCGGTGCAGCTGCTGGCGGTCATGGCCCGGACGGGGGAGCCCCTGAGCCGGCTGACCCGGGTGATTACCATACTGCCCCAGGTGCTGCTGAACATGGAGGCCACCGTGGACATGAAGGCGGGGCTGGCCGAATCCCTGGAGCTGACCCGGGCCGTGCGCCTCTGTGAGGAGCAGCTGGGCGACCGGGGGCGCATCCTCATCCGCCCCTCGGGCACCGAGCCCCTGATCCGGGTGATGGTGGAGGGGGAGGACCAACAGGAGATTGAGGCCATTGCCCAGCGGGTGGCGGAGGCCATCCGGGAGAACCTGGGTTGACGGACGACCCCCAAAAGACTTACAATACGAAGATACCATAAAAAAGGAGGCGGGCCCATGCGCGTTGCCACAGACTGGCGGGATTTTCAGGTGCTGGACGCCTCCTGCGGGGAAAAGCTGGAGCGGTGGGGGGACGTCACCCTTGTCCGCCCCGATCCCCAGGTAATTTGGAAGACCCCCAAAGGCCCCCGGTGGGAGCAGGCCAATGCCCGCTACCTCCGGTCGGCCAGCGGCGGGGGCCGCTGGCAGGTCCGGGACCTGCCTCGGGAGGCCTGGACCGTGGGGTACCGGGACCTCACCTTTAAAATCAGCCCCACGGGCTTTAAGCACACCGGCCTTTTCCCCGAGCAGGCGGTCAACTGGGATTTGTTCCGCCGGCTGATTGAGGGGGCGGACGGGCCGGTGAGCGTGCTGAACCTGTTTGCCTACACCGGCGGGGCCACCCTGGCCTGCGCCGCGGCGGGGGCCAGGGTCTGCCACGTGGACGCCAGCAAGGGGATGGTGGCCTGGGCCCGGGAAAACCAGGCCCTTTCGGGCCTTTCGGACAAGCCCGTCCGCTGGATTGTGGACGACTGCCAAAAGTTTGTGGAGCGGGAGATCCGCCGGGGGGTGCGGTACGACGCCGTCATCATGGACCCCCCTTCCTATGGCCGGGGGCCGGGGGGCGAGGTCTGGAAGCTGGAGGATTCGGTGTACGACCTTGTGTCCCTGTGCGCGGGGGCGCTGTCGGAAAACCCCCTCTTTTTTGCCGTCAACAGCTATACCGCCGGCCTTTCCCCCAGCGTGATGGCCTACGTTTTGGGCGCGGCGGTGGCCGGGGGCCGGGGCGGCACGGTGGAAGCCGACGAAATCGGCCTGCCGGTGGAGCAGAGCGGCTGCGCCCTGCCCTGCGGGGCCACGGCCATCTGGTCCCGATAGGGCCGCGGCCAGCAGACCATAAGAAATGAGTGAAACCATGCCGAACATCATTGAGGCAAGAGAGCTTGTCTTTACCTACGACCAGGAGGAGCCGGGGGCCCGCCCCGCCCTGGACGGGGTCAGCATCGACATCCGCCGGGGGGAATTTACCGCCATCCTGGGCCACAACGGCTCGGGCAA
>CALGIL010000259.1 GCA_937914895.1 uncultured Angelakisella sp. | reverse complement strand
GGTCCAGGTCGGTGTCGGTGATGACCATGTGAATATCGGACAGGTCACAGAAATACCCGGAGCGGACCACCCCGAATTTGCTGGAGTCGGCCACCAGAATGTGCTGGTTGCCGGACTGGAGCAGGGCATGCTTGGCCGGCACCTCGTAGGAGTTGGCGCAGCTGATGCCCAGGGTGGGGTGAATGCCCGCCGCCGACACAAAGTATTTGTTGGCCCGAAGGCTGCGGATGAAATTGAGGCCGTGCTCGCTGGAGAACATCTGGGTAAGGGGGTGGTAAAAGCCCCCGGCAAAGGCCACCTGGGCCCGGGGGTTGCGGCAGAGCTGCTCCAGCACATTGTAAGTAAGGCAGACGGCCTCAAAAGTAAGGTCGGGCCGGATGTGGGGGACAATCTGCTGGGTGGTGGTGCCCACGTCAAAGCTGACACAGTCCCCCTCCTCCACCAGGGCGGCGGCAAAGCGGCCGATGCGGGTCTTTTTTTCCATCTGCACCGTGGTTTGGCGCAGCAGGTCGTAGTCCTGCTCCGGCTGACCGGCCAGGGGCACCAGCACCCCGTTGACATTGCGCACCTGGCCGCCCAGGCGGTGGGTATCCAAATCCCGGCGCACCGTCATTTCGGACACATGGAGCAGGTCCGCCATTTCCTTGATGGAAACATAACCCCGGTCCTGGACGATCCCGATAAAGCGGTCCAGCCGGGCTTCTTTTTTTCCCGCCATATAAGGGCTGCCTCCTTCTCCTATTGATGCCAGAGCCATTATAACAGATTTGTTGTGATTTTGCTAGTCAAAGTATCAAAATGTTTTTATTTTTCACATCTATTGCCAATATTTTGAAATTTAACCGCACAATATTCACAAATATTATGCCCGTTTTTGTGATAATGTTAAAATGTGTTCATTTTGTCTTGCGCTTCGACGCGATTCCCGTTATACTGGGACCAACGTATGGACAGGACCAAACAAATCTGATGAAATTGGTGATGAATTTGATGGATAACAGCCAGATTCTGGCCCGCGTAGACCACACCAGCCTAAAGGCCGACGCCACCTGGGAGGAGATTCGGACCCTTTGCGGGGAGGCCGTGACCTACCACACCGCCTCGGTCTGCATCCCCCCCTCCTATATTGCACGGGCCCGGGCTTCTTTTCCCCACCTGAACCTCTGTACCGTCATTGGCTTCCCCCTTGGGTACAGCACCACCGCCGTCAAGGTCTTTGAGACCCGGGAGGCCGTGGCCCAGGGCGCCGACGAAATCGACATGGTCATCGACCTGGGGGACGTAAAAAACGGCGATTTTGACGCCGTCACCGGGGAGATTGCCGCCGTCCGGGAGGCCGCCGCGGGCAAGGTGCTCAAGGTGATTGTGGAGACCTGCTACCTGACCCGGGAGGAGAAGATCCGCCTTTGCCAGTGTGTCACCCAGGCGGGCGCCGATTACATTAAGACCTCCACCGGCTTTGGCAGCGCGGGGGCCCAGCTGGAGGACATCCTGCTGTTTAAAGAACACCTGGGCCCCGGGGTAAAGATGAAGGCGGCGGGGGGCATCCGCACCCGGGAGGCCATGGAGGCCTTTTGCGAGGCCGGCTGCCAGCGCATCGGCTGCAGCGCCGCCGTCCGGCTGCTGACCCAGGAATGAACGAAGGCATTCCAATATCATCACCCCCGTGGTGTCAAACAAGAAAGGTAGTGGCTTAGATGGCATTCGACAACGACAGCGAAAAAATGTACCACATTCATCTGCGCAGGGGGGACATCGGCCGGTATGTCCTGCTGCCGGGGGACCCCTTCCGCACCGATTTGATCGCCTCCTATTTTGACAGCCCCAAGCTGATTGCCCACAACCGGGAGCACAAGACCTGGGTGGGCACCCTGGACGGCGTCCCGGTGGCGGTCACCTCCACCGGTATGGGCTGCCCCTCCACCGCCATCGCCCTGGAGGAACTGATTAAATGCGGCGCCGACACCTTTATCCGGGTGGGCACCGCTGGGCGCGTCTGCGACGCCGCCTTTGACCCGGCCCTGGACGGGGTCATCAACACCGCCGCCGTCCGGGACGAGGGCACCACCCTCCACTACATCCCGGTGGAATACCCGGCCGTGGCCGACCGCCATGTGGTGGACGCCCTGGCCACCGCCGCCAAAAACCTGGGCTACAACTATGCCGAGGGCATTACCCAGTCCAAGGATTCCTTTTACGGCCAGCACGCCCCCGAGACCATGCCCGCCGAGGGCCGCCTGCGGGAGCGGTGGGAAGCCTGGCGCCGGGGCAACGTCATGACCTCCGAGATGGAGGCCGCCGCCATTTTTGTCATCTCCTCCATCCGGGGCTGCCGGGCTTCCTCCATTATGTCCTTTGGGAATATGGAGCGGACCGTGGAGGTGGCCAGGGACGCCATAAAGCTGCTGATTCAGCGGGACGCCCAATAAACATCCTTGGTCCAGCCAAGAAGGGAGACTTTTGCCATGTCCGCTTTTTCCGCCAACGCTTCGCTGCAATACCATATTCAGGTATCCCCCGGGGATGTGGGGCGCTATGTGTTTTTGCCCGGCGACCCCTTTCGCACCGACCTTATCGCCAGCTTTTTGGATGACGCCAAGCTGATTGCCCACAACCGGGAGCACAAGACCTGGACCGGCGCCCTGGACGGCGTCCCGGTGACCGTCACTTCCACCGGCATGGGCTGCCCCTCCACCGCCATCGCCGTGGAGGAACTCATCAAATGCGGCGCCGACACCTTTATCCGCATCGGTACCGCGGGCCCGGTCAAGGACCCGGCCGACTGCGACACCTACGACGGGGTCATTGTCACCGGTGCCGTCCGGGACGAGGGCACCACCCTCCACTACATCCCCGCCGAATACCCCGCCGTGGCCGACCGCCATGTGGTGGACGCCCTGGCCCGGGCCGCCCAGGCAAAGGGCCTCCGTTATCTGGAGGGCATCTCTCAGTCCAAGGACTCCTTTTATGGGGAGGTGGACCCCGACAGCTCCCCGGCGGCCACCCGCCTGCGGGAGCGCTGGACCGCCTGGCAGCGGGGCAACGTGGCCTGTTCCGAAATGGAGTGCGCCGCTTTGTTTATCATCTCCAGCATCCGGGGCTGCCGGGCCAGCGCCATTATGAACTGGGGCGACATGAACGAAACCATTGCCACCGCCTGTGACGCCGTGCGTCTGCTGATTGCCCGGGACAAAGCCGCCGGCATCTGAGGAGGAGAAGGTACATGAGCAAACCGATCATCGAACTGCGCGATTACAGCTACCGGTACAGCTCCGACGAGGAGCTGGTGCTGCAAGACATCAGCCTGACCATTGACGAAGGGGACTTTATCGGGGTGGTGGGCTGCAACCGGGCCGGCAAATCCACCCTGTGCAAGTCCATTGTGGGCATTCTGCCCTTTGTCTTTGGCGGGGACTGGAACGGCGAGATTGTCATTGACGGCCAAAGCCTGAACGAGACCAAGGGCAAGGGCACCACCGACGTGGTGGGCATTGTGTTTCAGGATGCCGAAAGTCAGTTTACCCAGCAGACGGTGGAGGATGAGATCGCCTTTGCCATGTGCAACTTTGGGTACGACCGGGCATTGATGCGGGAGCGGGTGCGCTTTGCCGCCGAGGCCTGCGGCCTTATGGGGATGCTGGACCGCAGCCCCTACCACCTGTCCGGGGGACAGCAGCAGCGTCTGGCCGTGGCCAGCATTCTGGCCCTGCAGCCCCGGGTCATCATCCTGGACGAATCCACCTCCCAGCTGGACCCCCTGGGCCGGGACGAGATCTTCCGCCTGGTGGGGGAGCTGCACCGCATGGGCCGCACCGTCATTATGGTGGACCACAACATTGAAAAAATTGCCAGCACCGTGGACAAGGTCATGGTGCTGCACCAGGGCAGGCTGGTGGCCTACGGCGAGCCCCATACGGTTTTTGCCAACAAGGAGCTGCTGGAGGACCACTTTGTCCGGCTGCCTCAGGTGGCGGACGCCGCTTTGTCCCTGCCCCACCGGCTTGCGCCGGGGGCCGGAACGCCCATCACCCTGGACGAGGCGGTCTCCGCCTTTGCTCCGCTGAAGAAAGGGGGTGCGTGACCATGGCCGAGGTTGCGCTTCGTGCCCAAAAGCTGGTCCATACCTATCCCCGGGGCAATGTTACCGCCCTTAAAGGGGTGGACCTGGACATCCACGTGGGGGACATCCTGTCCATTGTGGGGCAGAACGGCAGCGGCAAAACCACCCTGGTGCGCCACTTCAACGGTCTTTTGCGCCCCACCGCCGGCAGCATCTTTTTGATGGGGGAGGAAACCGCGGGCAAGTCGGTGGCGGAAATGTCCCGGCGCTGCGGCTACGTGTTCCAGAACCCCAACCACCAGATCTTCTGTACCACGGTGCGGGAGGAGCTGGAGGTGGCCCCCAAAAACTTTGGCTTTTCCCCCGAGGAAACAGAGGAGCAGCTTGCCCGGGTCACCGAGCTGATGGGCCTGGAGCCGCTATTGGACAAGCACCCCATGACCCTGGACTATACCACCAAAAAAATCATCACCATTGCGTCGGTCCTGGTCTTTCACCCGGAGATTCTGGTGCTGGACGAACCCACCGGCGGCCTGGACGAGGTGGGCCGCCAGATGCTGACCAAGGTCATCCGGCTGATGCACCAGGAGGGCCATACCGTGGTCATTATCTCCCACGACATGGACTACGTGGCGGAAAACTCCAGCCGGGTGGTGGTGATGGCCCAGGGGGAGATTTGGGACGACGCCCCGCCGGAAAAGGCCTTTTTAAGCACAGACGTCCTGCGCCGGGCCCAGGTGGAGCCCCCCCAGATTATGCAGCTGGATTTGGCCCTGCAGGGGGCCGGGGCCCAGTCGGCCGCCCTGTCGGTGGCGGATTTTGTGGCCAAATACCGCTGACGGCAGCGCCCCTTCCCTTTCGGCAGCGCACCCGCCGCGGGTGTGTTCAATAAGGAAAAAAATTGAGGAGGAAAAACCCATGGCAATGCAATCCGTTGATTCTTCAAAAGGCAGACTGCGCAGTACTTACGTCGCAATTATGATCCCCCTGGGTGTGGCCATCAACTACGTGGGCGGCACCATCGCCAGCAGCCTGGGACTGCCCATCTATCTGGATTCCATCGGCACCATTATTGTCGCCGCCATCATGGGTCCCTGGGTGGGGGCCACCTCCGGCGCCCTGTACAACATCATCAGCGCCCTGATGAAGGGCAACATCATGGGCTCGCTCTTTGCCCTGTGCAACATCGGTTCCGGCCTTATTGTGGGCTACATGGCCCGGTACAAAAAATTCTCCACCATCCCCCACGTCCTTATTGCAACGGTGCTGGTGGCCCTGTGGAACGCCATCATCGGTTCCCCCATCGCCATGGTGGTCTATGGCGGCGTGGACGGCAACGTGGGCACCAACCTGATGATCGCCGGCCTGCAGGCCCTGGGCAACGACCTTATGGGCGCCGCCTTCCTGGCCCGCATCCCGGTCAACCTCATTGACAAGGGCATTGCCTGCCTGGTGGCCTGGGTGGTGCTGCGCAAGCTGCCGGCCAACCTGCAGACCCTGTCCGGCTCCGCCAAAAAGGAGGCCTGAGGACCCCCCTGCCCCGCCCCCGGCGCCGGCACATCAAGATTTGAATTGAGGAAACAATCATGCTGCAAGAACGGAATTTTCCCACCTTTCTGAAGAGGTTGACGCCGGCACCCAAGCTGTGGCTGTCCTTGGGACTGATTCTTTCGGTGATTTTTTTCGAAAATTATCAGTATTCCATCGGGCTTATCCTGGTCAGCGTCGTCATGATCGTCCGCGAAAAGCAAACCACCCTGTTTAAATTCATGCTGGTCACCATGCTGGTGCTGTTTGTGTCCATGTACGGCATGTATGGGACCATGGCGCCCACCATCGACCCGGCCGTCGATCCCGTGCTGTTCCATGTGGCGGGCATTCCCTATTACGCCAAGGGCTTTGCCCATGCCTCCTTCTTCTTTTTGCGGGTGGCCCCCCTGATGTGCGCACTGTTCCTGCTGTTCCTCACCATTGACACCGCCGACCTGGCCGCTACCATGTGCCATGCGGGTATCCCCTATCACTTCGTGTTCACCTTCATCGATTCCTTTCAGGTGATCACCCTGCTGAGCAAGGACATGGAGCAGATCCGGGACGCCCAGTGCGCCCGGGGCCTGCAGACCGACGGCAACCTGATCCAGCGCTTTAAGGCGTTTGTGCCCATTATGGTGCCGGTGGTGGCCAACTCCATCATCAAGGTGCAGGACCAGGCCATCGCCATGGATACCAAGGGCTTTAACTCCACCGCCCAAAAGACCGTCTACCGGGAGCTGACCCCTTCCCGCTGGGACGGCCTGGTCAAGACCCTGGGCATCGCCCTGTCTGCGGCGTCCATCCTGTACAAGCTGCTGGCCGCCTTCCAGGTCATCCCCCCGTTTTTGTCCAACATTCGATAATCCGTGCCGGCGGCAAGGGAGGCATGAAAGGGCCAGGCCCTGGATGCCTCCCTTTGCTGTCGGCCCAAAGAGGTGGATTTTGATGGCCCTTGCCCCCCAGGAAATCTATGAAAAAAAGGAGGGCTTTTACCGGCGCAATTTTATCAGCCTGCTGCTGGAGTCCTTCTTTTTTTCCTTTGCCCTCGCCCTGTTTTCGCCGGAGAACGTGCTGCCGGTATATGTGGCCTCCTACTCGGACAAGGCCATTTACATCGCCCTGATCTCCGCCCTCCACTACGGCCTTTCGTACAGCGCCACGGTGCTGTCCGGCGTCATTGGGGTGCGTGCTAAAAGCCCCAAGTGGATCAGCGTCGTCATCTGCTTTTTGCAGCGGGTGGGGTTCTTCCTCATCTACCTGTCCACCTACATGGCCAGCGGCAGTAAAAATCTGGCCCTTGTCATGTTTTTTGTATCCCTGTCCCTGTACGCCGGCAGCGCCGGAATGTCCAGCCCCCTGTTCGCCCAGATGGTGGGCACCTCCATCCACCGGAATGTGGGCACCTTTTACGGGGCTTACAGCATGGTGGGGTCGGCCAGCGGCGTGCTGGCCTCCATGGTGCTCACCCGGTCCCTGGCCACCCTCCCCTTTCCCCTCAACTTCCGCCAGGTGTTTCTGGTCGGGCTCATCTCCTCCCTGATTGCCACGGTGGTTGTGTCGGTGGGCGTCAAAGAGGTGACCGACGACCGGGTGGTGGAGCAGATCCGCCTGCGGGAGATTTTTGTCATTGGGGGCCAGATCCTTCGGGACAACCGGAACTTTCGCAACTACACCGTCATCAAGGTACTGGTGGGGGCGGCGGAGTTTGCCATCCCCTACTACATCCTGGTCTCCAACAATCTGGCGGGGGCGCCCGCCGGCTTTGTGGGGATGATGTCCACGGTGTACCTGGTGGCCAAAATGGTGGGGGCCATGGTCATGGGCCGCATCGGGGACCGCTTTGGCCCCATGATGATCCTCCGCTGCTCCTGCGGCTGCGGCGCGGCGGCGGCCCTGCTGGCCATCCTGTCCCGGGACTACCGCGTTTCCTTTCTGATGTACGCGCTGCTGGCGGTGGCGGTGGTGGGTGTCGTCATGTCCAACAGCGTGGCCTGCATCCGCTATTCCGGCAACCAGCGGACCCCGGTGTACACCGCCACTGTGGGACTGCTGGGGGCCCCCCTGTATGTCCTCAGCTCCTTTGGCGGGGCTGCCATTGCCACCCGTTTTTCCTATAACGTCATGTTTTTGGTGGCCCTGGTGGTCTACCTCCTCAGCGTGCTGCTCACCTTTCGCCTAAAAGAGACCCACACACAGGAAGGAGCGTAACTTTATGGCACAGCCCATTATTTTTGTGGCCCACTGCATTCTGAATACCGCCGCCAAGGTGGTGCTGTACCGGGAGGAAGAAATGGCTGCCGAGGAGGCGCTGCGCCGCCGCTTTGTGGGGACGGCCCTGGAGCGGGGGGTGCAGCTGGTCCAGCTGCCCTGCCCCGAATTTACCCTGTACGGCGCCCGGCGGTGGGGCCACGTAAGCGACCAGTTTGACAACCCCTTCTTTCGGGACCACTGCCGCCGGCTGCTGGCGCCGGTGCTGCTGCAAATGCGGGAATATCTGGCCCATCCCCAGCGCTTTACGCTGCTGGGGGTAGTGGGCATCGATGGCAGCCCCAGCTGCGGGGTGGACTATACCTCCCGCGGGGACTGGTACGGCAGCTTTGGCGGCCGCACCGACCTGGCCGAAGCCCTGGCCAGTTGTCATCTGGCAGGGGCCCAGGGCATTTTTATGGACCAGCTGGGCAGGATGCTGGAGGAGGCGGGCCTTGCCGAACAGGTGCCGGTGGTCGGCCTTTTTGCCCCGGAGCCGGACAAGTGCATGGCGTTGCTGTCCAATCTCTGAGCAGGGCGGCGGCAGACATTCCACAAAAATACAAAACCCCCGCCGCGGCGTTGTAACAGCGCCGGGTGGGGGCTTTTTTGTGTCCTTCTGTGCGGGCATTTCGTTCAGCAGCCGCTCCCGATTATTACGTTGTGTATAATTTGTCGAAATATAACGAATCTTATAATACAAAAAGGGACGCTGTGGAAAACCAGTGTCCTATTTGTATTGTTTTGTCGAATTATACAATATGCTAAAAGCGATTGCCCGTTTCCCCGTCGCAGCGGGGGCTTCTCATTTTTCGCACCGCCTGACGAGTGATAGGTCTGCCCAAGTCGAGGTAAACTACTATTTGTATAAATTTATCGAATTTTATCTGATTGTATTCCATCTTTCCCACTCATGACAGGTAGGGCAGAAACCTTGGGCATCCCCGTATTATGGAGGATGCTTTCCACTCCTTACATCATGGCAGGTGGGAAAGCGGCCCCGGGCATCCTCCACAGGACAGCGTTCACACCCCGCGCCACCTGACAGACAACGGTCCACAAAATCAAACTATACTACAATTTGTATAAATTTGTCGAATATTATCTAATTGTATTCCGTTCTGACCACACCGGCGGTATAGTCCAGGCCGCAGGGCTGCACCTTCGGGGTCAGCAGATGGAACAGGTCCACGCTGCGGGCCTCCAGGGGCGCCAGCCACCCGGCATGGTCCCCGCTTTGCTGCAGCTGCGCCAGGGAGTGGGACAGGGGCAGGACGGCGGTGGTCTTGGCCCGGGCCAGCACCTGTGTGCCCCGACGGTTTAGGGCCAGCACCCGCAGATAGGGGGGCGGCTGGCTGTTCATCCCCTCCTCCAGCCCCAGCCAGGCCGCCAGCAGAATCCGCCGGATGCGGGCCAGGGTGTACCGCTTGGTCTTGGCTTTTTGCAGGATGCCCTCCACTGTGGTCTCGGTCCGCACCGCGTCATAGATGCGGTTTTCCAGCCCTTCGGATAAATCAGGAAGCCTGGAAAAATCCTCCGGGGTCATGGCGCGCAGTCTGCCCAGCAGGGGCAGCTCCATCCGGACGGGGTCCGCCTGCAATCCCTCCGACGCGGCCCGAGCCAGCAGGCGGTGGCTGTCCCCGGGCATGTAAGGGGACAGCCCCTGCCAGTCCCCCCGCTGGGCCAGGGTGCGCAGGCTGGTGGCCGACGCCAGCCGCCCCTCCCCCGGGGCGGCCTGGTGATGGTCCGCGCCGCGGCGGCGCACCGTCTCGGGGACCATGGCTCCACCCAGCCGGGCCAGCTGGCACAGGTATTCCACCGCCAGAGTGTTGTTGGGGTGCTCCAGCAGAGCCCCCACCTCCGGCCCCGCCAGCCGGGCCACCGCCTGCTGCCGGGCGGCCGCAAAGGTCATCCCCTTGTCAAGAAAGGGGGCCAGCGCTCCGGCAAGGCCGGGGTCCTCCAGGGCCGCCGCCGCCGCGGAAAGGGCGTCCAGGTCGCCGCATTCGCTGCCGAAGGACAGGGCGTCCACACAGCCCAGGGCCCCCAGCAGGGACACCCCCCCAAAGGCAAAGCGCTGGGCGGTGGCGCAGGCGTAGGGCAGGGGCAGCTCCAGCACCAGGTCCGCCCCGCCGGCCAGGGCCGCGGCGGCCCGGAGCCGCTTGTCCATGAGCGCCGGGGCGCCCCGCTGCAAAAAATCCCCACCCATTACCGCCACCACATGGGTGGCGCCGCGGCGCCGGGCCTCCAAAATCTGCCATTGGTGCCCGTTATGGAAGGGGTTGTATTCCGCAATAATACCGGTAATTTTCATGGGCTGCTCTGTCATGCTTCCTCCTGCCCCCAGGGCACCACGGTGGTGCGGGGCCGCTTTTTGTGCCACTTGTCCGCTTTTGCTTCATACACTTCCCGGCTTACCAAGGCCTTGTTGGGCCGGATGATTCCCCCGTACAGGTCGTCCAGCCCAAAGGGAGTGGGGGCTGGGTCGAAGGGTGGGACATCCTGCCGTTTCCTCCTTGCATTTTGCCTTTTGTTATACTATCATAGAAAAGGTATGGGCATCTGTCAATCCAATAAAAACAAAGAGGAGCACAAAAATGAAAGTACTGGTCATCAACGCGGGCAGCTCGTCCCTCAAATATCAGCTGTTTGATATGGCGGACGAGTCTGTTTTGGCAAAGGGCAACTGTGAGCGCATCGGTGTGGACGGCAAAATCGGCCACAAAACCGCCGACGGCCGCGCGGTGGAATACAACGTGGACTTTCCCACCCACAAAGAGGCATTCATGGAGTTGGTGAAGGTACTGACCTCCGGCGAGGGCAAGGTGCTGGACGACATCGGCGAAATTTCCGCCATCGGCCACCGGGTGCTCCACGGCGGCGAGATTTACAAGGTCTCCTCGGTGGTGGACGAAAAGCTGATTTCCACCGTGGAGGCGCTGTCGGAGCTGGGCCCCCTCCATAATCCCCCCCAGGCGGTGGCCATGCGCGCCTGCCGGGAGGTCTTTGGCCAGCAGCTGCCCATGGTGGCGGTGTTTGACACCTCCTTCCACCAGACCATGCCCCCCAAGGCCTTTATGTTTGGCCTGCCTTACGAGTATTACGAAAAATATTCCATCCGCCGCTATGGCTTTCACGGCACCAGCCACCGCTTTGTCTCCCACCGGTTTGCGGAGCTGACCGGCGGCGTACATAACCTCATCACCTGCCACCTGGGCAACGGCTCCTCCATCGCCGCCATTCAGGACGGCAGGGTGGTGGATACCTCCATGGGCTTTACCCCGTTGGACGGCTTTATTATGGGCACCCGCTGCGGCGGCATCGACCCCTCGGTGGTCACCTACATCATGAACAAGGAGGGTCTGACCCCCGACCAGATGTCCGACCTGATGAATAAGCAGTCCGGCTTTTTGGGGCTGTCCGGCATTGGCAGCGACTGCCGCGACCTGCAGGCCGCGGCCCAGCAGGGCAACGCCCGCGCCCGTCTGACCCTGGATATGCTGGTGTATCAGATTAAAAAATTCATCGGCGGCTATGCGGCCGATGAATTTTTTAATCTGATACACCAGCAT
>CALGIL010000258.1 GCA_937914895.1 uncultured Angelakisella sp. | reverse complement strand
GGGGAGCGGACCCTGAAAGGAGTGTGGAGGAGCCATGACCGAACCCCCTCTGGTGCAGCTGGATACGGTCTGTAAATACTTTGGCAAAACCGCCCCATTTTCGGGGAAGTTCCGGGGGGTGCGGGCGGTGGACGAGGTCAGCCTGTCCATCGCCGCCGGGGAGGCCGTGGGCCTGGTGGGGGAGTCCGGCTGCGGCAAATCCACCCTGGGCCGGCTGGCGGTGGGGCTGCACCGGCCCACCTCCGGCGCCGTCCGGTTTGCGGGGCAGGATCTCTCCGGCCTTTCCCACCGTCAGATGATGCCCTACCGACGGGAGCTGCAGATGATTTTTCAGGACCCCTCCGCGTCCCTGAACCCCCGGATGACGGTGCGGCAGACGGTGGCCCGGGTGCTGCGCCTCCATGGGCTGCCCGACGGCAGGGACGCCGTGGCCGACGTGCTGGCACAGTGCGGCCTCAGCCCCGCCCTCATGGACCGCTATCCCCACGAATTTTCGGGGGGCCAGCGGCAGCGGGTGGCCATTGCCCGGGCCATTGCCATCCGGCCCCGGTTTGTGGTCTGCGACGAGCCGGTGTCCGCCCTGGACGCGTCGGTGCAGGCCCAGGTCATCAATTTGCTGAAGGACCTGCGGCAGCGGCAGGGCCTTACCTATTTGTTTATCTCCCACGACCTGTCGGTGGTGCGGCACATCAGCACCCGTATTGTGGTAATGTACCTGGGCCACATTGTGGAAATCCAGGACAAGGGGGACTTTTTCCGGGAACCCCTGCACCCCTACTCCGCCGCGCTGCTGTCGGCCATTCCGGTGGCCAATCCCGCCCTGCAAAGGCAGCGCCGCCGGATAGCCCTGGCGGGGGACCCGGGGGGCGAGGAGTCCACCAGCTGCCCCTTTTATACCCGCTGCCCCCTGGCAAAGGGCATCTGCCAGGACGCGGTGCCGGCCCTGACCCAGACGGCCCCGGGCCGCTTTGTGGCCTGCCACTGCCGCGCCGGGCAAAGCGCGTGATACCCAAGGAAAACAAGGAGGCGACCCATGAAGACCACCTATGCCTACGACCGCTATTACCGCTACGACGAGCTGACCGCCGTTTTGCAGGGATATGCCAGGGATTACCCGGACCTTGCGCGGCTGACCTCCCTTGCGGCCACCCCCGGGGGGCGGGAGGTCTGGCTGCTGGAGCTGACCGACACCGCCGCCGGGGATTTTGAGGAAAAACCCGGCTATTACCTCAACGGCCATGTCCACGCGGGGGAGGTCACGGGCTCCATGTGCGTCCTGTACTTTTTGGACTATATGCTGACTAACCGGGAGGACCCGGAGGTCCGCGGTCTGCTGAAAAACGTCACCTTTTACGCCGTCCCCCGCAGCGTCCCCGACGGCGCGGAATACTACCTGACCACCCCCGGCACGGTGCGGTCCTTCTGCCGCCCCTGGCCCCCCGTGGGGGAGGCGTCCGGGGTGGTGCCCCGGGACCTGGACGGCGACGGGGTCATCCGCAAAATGCTGGTGCCCAGCCCCTACGGGGTGTGGAAGAAGGCCCAGGACGACCCCCGGGTTTTGGTCAAACGCCGCCCGGACGAAGCAGAGGGGACCTTTTACAACGTCTATGACGAAGGGGTGCCGGAGGGCTGGGAGGGCGGGGACCTCCAGCCGGCGCCCCCTGTGTACGGCCTGGACCTGAACCGCAACTTTCCCATGGGCTGGGTGACCAACGACAAGCTGCCCAGCTCCGGCGTTTACCCCCTGGACCAGCCGGAAAGCCGCGCCCTGGCCGCCTTTTCGGCCGCCCATCCCAACATCTGCAGCGCCATTGTGTACCACACTTACAGCGGTATTTATCTGTATCCCCCCGGCATCAAAAGCAGGGCGGAGGCCGACCCCGAGGATATGGCCCGGTATGACGCCGTCAATGACATTGTCCGGGAGACCACCGGCTTTACACCCCTCTGCCTCAAGGACGACTTTACCGGCGACAGCACCGACAGCGGCTGCACCGACGATTTCCTCCACTTTGGCCTGGGGGTCTTCAACTATTCGGTGGAGTGCTGGGACCTGTGGGCCCGGTGCGGCATCGACCTGCCCTTTCCCAACTTTGGGGCCGCGTCGGACCGGGAGGGGGAGGAGTGGTGCCGCAAGCTGTACCGCTGGGTGGACCAAAACGGTCTGGGCGAATACATCCTGGACTGGACCCCCTTTGACCACCCCCAGCTGGGCCGGGTGGAGCTGGGCGGCGTAGATCCAAAGCGACTTTTGCAAAACCCGCCCCCCCGGTTTCTGCCCGAGGAGGTGGAAAAGCACACCCGATTCATCCTGCGCCACGCCCGCACCCTGCCCCGCCTTGTCATCCGGCAGGTAAAGACCACCCCCCTGGGCGGCGGCCTTTACCGGGTGGAGGCCTTTGTCTGCAACGCCGGGTATATGCCCACCCAGGGCCTCAACGAATTCCTCAAATCCGGGCTGTGCCGGGACGTCACCGTGGAGCTGTCCGGCGGGGACCTTCGGTTTGCGGACGGGGCGCCGGTGCGGGAAATCGGCCAGCTGGAGGGTTTTTCCGGGGTGAACAGCCGCTACTCCTTTTTTGGCGTGGATACCGCCCCCCACAACCCCGCGGAAAAGAAGGTCAGCTGGATTGTTGCCGCCGACGGCCCCGCCACTCTTACCGTTACCGCCCGAAGCCAGCGGGCCGGCACCGTGCGCCAGCAAATCTCGCTTCCATAAGCGGGCCTTTCCCGACGCAAAGGTATGATTCTTTACAGTACGGGGCGCAGCTTCAAACTCTCCTTGCCCTGCCGGGCGGGGCTGTGGATTTATCAAAGGTTTGTTTTTTACTTTATAGGGCGCGGTTCCGAGCTCTCTTACGCCTCCGGCAGGGATACCCTCCGGGGGCGGTTTGGTGCCCTGCCGGGCG
>CALGIL010000257.1 GCA_937914895.1 uncultured Angelakisella sp. | reverse complement strand
CCGCCAGGGCAACAAAACACCCCCGACAGGAATCCCCGCCGGAGGCGTAGAAGGGCTTACAGTCCCCAAATCTCCCGGGCATAATCCCGAATGGCGCGGTCGGCGCAGAAGACGCCGGAGCCGGCAATGTTGCACAGGGACATCCGCTGCCAGGCGGGGTTGTCGTCCCGGTACAGGGCCGAGGCCCTGGCCTGGACTTCGATATAGCTGTCCAGGTCCGCCAGGGCCATGTACCGGTCGGTGTCCAGCAAATACTGGGCAATGGCCCCAAAGGAGGGGATTGCATCCTTCTGCCGCAGCATAAAGTCCAAAACCTCCCGGGCATAGCCGCTCTGCTCATAAATTTCGCGGGGATGATAGCCCCGGGCCCGCAGGGCCTCGGCCTCCTGGGTGCCCATGCCAAACAGGAACATATTGTCCGCGCCCACCTGCTGGTAAATCTCCACATTGGCGCCGTCCATGGTGCCCAGAGTGACGGCGCCGCCCAGCATCAGCTTCATGTTGCCGGTGCCGGAGGCCTCGGTGCCCGCCAGGGAGATCTGCTCCGAAACCTCGGCGGCGGGCAGGAGCCACTCGCTCATGGTGACGTTGTACTCCTCCAAAAACGCCACCTTCAGCCTGCCGCGGACATCCGGGTCCCCGTCGATGAGCTTGGCCAAATCGCAGATGAATTTAATGATCTGCTTGGCCAGGTAATACCCCGGGGCGGCCTTTGCGCCAAACAGGTAGGTTTTGGGCTGGAAGGGGGCACCGGGGTCCTTTTTGATCTGCAAATACTGCCACAGAATATGCAGGGCGTTCAGGTGCTGGCGCTTATACTCGTGGAGGCGCTTGGCGGTGACGTCAAACAGGGTATCCGGGTCCAGCCGGATGTCCCGCTCCGCCAAAAGGTGGTCCGCAAGCCGAGCCTTGTTCTCCCGCTTAATCTCCCCCAAACGGGTCAGCACCAAGGGGTCGTCGGCATATTCCCCCAGGCGGGCCAGCTGGGAGAAATCGTGGAGGAAGCCGTCCCCGATAAGGTCCTTTATCAGGTCCCCCAGCAGGGGGTTGGCCTGCATCAGCCACCGCCGGGAGGCGATGCCGTTGGTGACATTCTGGAATTTGGCCGGGGTCAGCTGGTAAAAATCGTGGAAGATAGTCTCCCGGATAAGCTGGGAGTGGAGAGTGGACACCCCGTTGACGCTGTGGCAGCAGATGACGCAGAGGTTGGCCATATGCACCTTACCGTCCTGGATAAGGCCCATGCGGCTCTCCTGGTCGTAGCCCACATGGTAGCGCTCCCGCAGCTCCTCCCGCCAGCGGCGGTCGATCTCCCGGAGGATTTGGGCGATGCGGGGCAGCAGGGCGTCCATCATGCTCAGGTCCCAGGTCTCCAGGGCCTCGGCCATAACGGTGTGGTTGGTATAGGCAAACAGGCGGGACACCATGTCCCAGGATTTCTCCCAGCCGTAGCCGTAGTCGTCCATGAGGGTCCGCAGCATTTCGGGGATGGCAAGGGCGGGGTGGGTGTCGTTGATGTGGATGGCCGCCTTTTCCGTCAGATTTTCCACCGTGCCGTACACCGACATATGGCGGCGCAGAATATCCGCCACCGAGGCGCAGACCAAAAAGTACTGCTGGCGCAGGCGCAGCAGCTTTCCCTCGCTGTGGTTGTCGTTGGGGTACAGCACCTTGCTGATGGTCTCGGCATAGGAGTTCTTGCCAAAGGCCCCCAGGTAATCCCCCCGGTTAAACAGGTCCATATCGATGCCGGGGCTTTTGGCCTGCCACAGGCGCAGCATGCTTACCGCCGGGGTGTCGTACCCCGACACATACATATTATAGGGCATGGCCAGCACGGTGGTGTAATTTTCGTGGCGGACCATGTGGTAGGCGCCGTCCCAGCGCTCCTTAATCTCTCCGCCAAACCGCACCTCCACGGCGTGTTCCGGCACCGCCTCCAGCCAGACGTCGCCGCCGGGCAGCCAGTAATCGGGCAGCTCGCTCTGCCAGCCGTCGCTGATCTTCTGCCGGAAGATGCCGTACTCAAACAGAATACAGTACCCGGTGCCGCCATAGCCGGTGGTGGCAAGGCCGTCCAGATAGCAGGCCGCCAGGCGGCCCAGGCCCCCGTTGCCAAGGCCGGGGTCCGGCTCGCAGTCATACAGGTGCTCAAGGCTTGTGTCAAATTCCCCCAGGGCCTCCTCAAAAACCTCGGTCAACCCCAGGTTGTACAGGCTGTTGCGCAGGCTGCGCCCCATCAAAAACTCCATGGAGAGGTAATAGACCTGCTTGCCCGCCAGGGAGCGGCGCTCCGCCGTAAAAGCCCGGCGCCGGGCGCTCATCAGGTCCCGCAGCACCAGGGCGCAGGCCTTATAAAGCTGTTCGTTGGACGCGCTGCGGGGGCTGACCTGCAGGGCGTCGCTCAGCTTGCGGTCAATGGCTTCCCGGGCGTCCCGGGGCGTCATCCGATGCTGCATGGCATCGCCTCATTTCCGGTTTTCGGAGGCTCCTCCGATTTTAAGGGGAAAAGCATCCGGTCCCGCGGGGGACCGGTCTTTACAGGGTCAGTATACCAGAATTCGTCTCTTTTGTACAAGGGCTTTCTTCCCGTCCGCCGGTCCCTCCCTGTACAATGCGGCGCCTTCCTGCATGGAATCCGGCAAGAGTTTTCTTCCTGTCCGTGGGCCTTTGCCCCGCACAAAGTGGCGCCGTTTTG
>CALGIL010000256.1 GCA_937914895.1 uncultured Angelakisella sp. | reverse complement strand
GGAAGACCAAAACGGACCACACCCCGGTCAGGCCCGGGGTGACCTCCACCGGGGCTAGGGCCGCCGGGGGCAGCACCGCGGAGGACTGGGACGGCGGGACCGCAGGCGTGGGCATCCCTCCGGAGGGGACGCCGCGGCCGCCCAGGCCCAGCAGGGCGGCCAGGCTGAAGGACGCGGCGGGAAAACAGGGCACCAGCAGCCGGGCCAGGGGCAGCAGCCACAGGACCGACAGCAGCCCCTTGGGCAGGCGGTGGAGGCAGACAGCCCGTACCAGAGCGATGGCGGCAATGAGCACCGAGGCCGAGGCGGTCATCTTCAGCAGGACCATGTCCCCCCTCATTTCAGCTCCGCCACCAGCTGTTTAAGCCTGGCAATCTCCTCCGGGGACAGGGCCCGCTGTTCCAGCAGGCTGGCCACCAGCCGGTCGGCGGCGCCCCCGTACATCTTGTCGATAAGCGCCTGGGTTTCGGCGGCCTGGACCTCCCGCCGGGTGACCAGAGGGCTGCACAAAAAGCCGGGGTCCCGCCGTTCCAGGATACCCTTATCCACACACCGGCCCAGCAGGGTGTAGGTAGTGGTCTTGCTCCACCCCACCTGCTCCCCCAGCAGCCGGGCCAGCTGTCCGGCGGGCAGCGGCCCCCGGTCCCAAAGGAGCTCCAAAATCCTTTGCTCCGAATCGTTCAGCTTTCGTTTCATGGCAAGCCTCCTGATTTTTGATTCTACCCATGTAGAATGCCTATATTCTACATGGGTAGAATCTTTTTGTCAAGAGGATTTCCCTACCCACCCTGCGGGTGCTTTTTTGCTTTATGGGGCAGGGCCCATACCTTCTTTGCCCTCCGGGCGGGGCCCCAGTTTTAGCCAAAACTATCTTCTTTACTTTATGGAGCGCTACCCCGAACCCTCCTATGCCTCCGGCGGGGCACCATTTCTGACAGCAGAAATGGTGGAAAGACTGCCAAGGGGGGCCATATCCCCTTGGGTATCCCCCACGGGCAACCGCTCTTTGGTTGCCCTGATAAAGTGCCTCCGGCGGATTTTAGGGTATGCGGCAG
>CALGIL010000255.1 GCA_937914895.1 uncultured Angelakisella sp. | reverse complement strand
GGGGCTGTTTTTAGCTAAGGTTATCCTTCTTTACTCTTTGGGGCCACACCCCAAAGAGTAAAGAAGGATAACCTTGGCTAAAAACAGCCCCCGCCCGGCAGGGCAGAAAAATAAAAAAACCACCAGGTTGCCCTGGTGGCCCGTATCAACTTCTATTGATGAAGCGTCAAATAAAAATCCTGCAAAAGCTCCCTTTCCGGAATGCGCAGTATCTCACAAAAACAGGCAAGTTCATAATCGGTAACAATTCGCAAATTCCGCTCAATTCTGCTGAGCATCTGTTGGTCCATGGCCACATTCATGGTTTGCATCCTGGCCGCCAGGTCCTGCTGAGAAAGCCCCGCGGCCTTGCGCGCCTCCCTAAGCCTTGCCCCTATAACATTTTTATTGTCGGCATATCCAATTTTCTTCATAGCACCACCTACGTTATTTAAGCGTATTTCTACTATTGACAGTAGCAGATTTGGTGTGCTATAATACGTTACATAGACGTATGTTGTAAATTTAAAAGGTATCCGGGAACAAAAGTACCGGGCTTTCGAAAACTCCCCCGGCGCTTTTGAAATATCACCCTCTTACGCACAAACACCCGCCTCCCAGGAGGCGGGTGTTTGTCTTGTGTAAATAAATTATTTGATTTGGTCCACCGGCACCAAAACCCCGAATACCGTGGGGCCGGAGTTGATGGTCACCGACGCACCGATGTAATACTCCCCAAGGCATTTGTCCTTGGTCTCTTTTTCGATGAGCTTGCGCAGCTGCTGGCCCATGGCTTTGTTGTCGGCGTACACCGTGTAAAAGCCCCGCCCGTCCCCGGACCGCCGCTCCTTGTACAGGTCCAGCATGGCGGCCACCAGCTTTTGGTCCCCCCGCACCTTGGCAATGGTGTCGATGCCCCCGCCCCGCACGGTCAGCACGGGCCGAAAGCCCAGCACCTCGCCCACAAAGGCGGCGGCGGTGGTCACCCGCCCGCTGCGCCTGGCATAATCCAGGTTGGTCAGTCCAAAATAGACCTGGTAGCTCTCGCTGCGGCGGAGGAATACCTGGACGACGTCCTCCCGGCTTTTGCCCTCGGCCGCCGCCCGGGCGGCGTCCACCACGGCGTGGCCGTAAATATAGGTGTAGGCGCCGGAATCCAGCACATCGACGGTCACCTGCTCCGCCAGCACCGGCTGCTCCTCCGCAAACAGCTCCTTGGCCAGCTGCGCGGCCTCAAACATCCCCGAGCCCTTGGCGTTGATGGTGACGCAGACGATGTGGTCATACCCCGCCCGGGCCGCCTTCTCAAAGGCCTCCAGGTACCGGTAGGGGGTCACCTGGGCGGTGGTGGGCAGCTCCTTTGCCCTGCCCAGCAGCTTATAAAATTCGGCTGTGGTAAGGTCCTCCCCCTCCATATAGGTCTCCCCGTCGATGGTAATGGGGATGGCAAGGACGTCAATATCGTATTTTTGCGCTTCCTCCCGCGGGATGTCCGCGGCGGAGTCGGTAATGATCTTAACCAAAGGCTTGGTCCCCCCACTGCTGTTCATACGGCTCCCCGCTGCCGGATGCCATCCGCCGGCATCGCCCCGGGGGACAAAGACAAACTTCCTGTTTTATTGTATTGAGTTTTCCGGGTCCTGTCAAGGACGTCCCCCCGCGGAATTTTTATGGGGTTTTTGCGGAATTGGAGTGGAATGGTGGCCTTTTTGCCCAAAAAGGAGTATAATAAATGGGTTCTTTAAAAGGCTCCGTCCTTTGGGGGCTTCCCTTGTCCTGTGCGGCCCGCTGTCCGCCGGGGAGGATACGGAAAGAAAAAGGAGATCATCCATGCTGGAACTCAAACATCTCTCATACGGGGTCTCGGACGGGGGCGGCAAAACCGACATCCTGCGGGACCTGAGCCTCACCCTGGAGGACGGCAGGCTCATGGTCATCACGGGGCCCAACGGGGGCGGAAAATCCACCCTGGCCCGCCTTGTCATGGGCATCGACCAGCCCGACGCCGGGCAGATCCTTTTTGACGGCCAGGACATCACCGGGCTGGGCGTCACCCAGCGGGCCCGGCTGGGCATCGGCTATGCCTTTCAAAACCCGCCCCGGTTTAAGGGGCTTACCGTCCACAGGCTCCTCAGCCTGGCCCACGGCGGCGACCTGCCCGCCGACCAGTGCTGCGACTATCTGACCAAGGTGGGCCTCTGCTCCGCCGACTACCTGGACCGGGAGGTGGACAGCTCCCTGTCCGGCGGCGAGGTCAAGCGCATCGAGATTGCCACCCTGATGGCCCGGCGGCTGAAGCTGGCCATTTATGACGAGCCGGAGGCGGGCATCGACCTGTGGAGCTTTAACATGCTGGTGGACACCTTTAAGAATATGCTGCGCCCCGGCGGGCCCAGCGTCATCATCATCTCCCACCAGGAGCGGATTATGGAGCTGGCGGACGAGCTGACCGTCATCGCCGACGGACGGGTGCGGGAGACCGGCCCCCGGGACGAGATTCTGCCCAGGCTCATGGGCGAACTCACCGATTTTTGCTCCTTTGGCCGCCAAACCATGACGGAGGGCAGACGCTATGGACAATAGACAGATTTTTGAGGCCCTCTCCCCCGAGGAGCATCGCGGACCTGGACGCCTTTCCCACCGGGGCCTTCAATTTGCGGCGCAACGGCCAGGGGGCCATCCGCCAAAGCTCCGACGGCATCGAAATCCGCCCCAAGACCGACCGCCCCGGCATCGACATTTTGGTGGCCCCGGGCCTAAAGGGCCAGTCGGTGCACATCCCGGTCATCCTCACCCAGTCGGGCCTCAGCGATATGGTTTATAACGACTTTTACATCGGCGATGGGGCGGACGTCCTCATCGTCGCCGGCTGCGGCATCCACAACTGCGGCGACGGCGAAAGCCGCCACGACGGCATCCACACCTTTCACGTGGGCAAAAACGCCCGGCTGCGCTATGTGGAAAAGCACTACGGAAGCGGCGACGGCACCGGCGGCCGGGTCCTCAACCCCACCACCCAGGTGGAACAGGGGGAGGGCTCCTACTGCGAAATGGAGATGGTCCAGATTGCCGGGGTGGATTCCACCCTGCGCACCACCCAGGCCCACCTGGACGCCGGGGCCAAAATGGTCATCACCGAGCGCCTCCTCACCCAGGGCTCCCAGCTGGCCACCTCCGACGTGGATATTTACCTGGACGGAGCCGATTCCTCCGCCCAAATCGTGTCCCGGTCGGTGGCCCGGGAAAAATCCAGCCAGCTATTCCACATGAGCGCCACCGGCAACGCCTTCTGCCACGCCCACATCCAGTGCGATTCCATCATCATGGACGACGCCAAGGTCAGCTCCGTCCCGGCCATTACCGCCAACCACCCCGACGCCGCCATCATCCACGAGGCGGCCATCGGCCGCATCAACAGCGACCAGCTGCTAAAGCTGGAATCCTTCGGCCTGGACGCCCAGCAGGCCGAGGAGGTCATTATCCAGGGGTTCTTAAAGTAAAGCCTGGAAAGAAGTGAGGGGTCAGAAGCCAGAGAACAGAAACGCGCGCGGCGCGGGCTTTCTCACGTCTCCGTTCTCCCTTCTTCCTTCTCATTTCTCACTTCTATCAGGGGGTTTTTGTTATGGACGAGCTGATATTTGTACGGCCCAGCGGCGTGTGGCAGCAGCAGATTGCGGACTACCGCCGGGAGTTTGAGGCAAGCGGGGACAGCATAGACGGCAGCGGGGGCCTCAAAACCGCCCATTCCCTGGAGGACTGGCTGAAGGCCCAGGACGAAAACACCCGGGAGGAAACGGTCCGCGGGGGCTTTGTGCCCGCCACCACCTTTTTGGGGGTGCGGGCGTCGGACAGCCGCCTGGTGGGGATGGTCAACATCCGGCGGCCACATCGGGTACAGCGTCCGCCCCTCGGAGCGCCGCCGGGGCTACGCCGTCCAGCTGCTGGGCATGGCCCTGGGGGAGTGCCGCAGGCTGGGCATTGAAAAGGCTTTGGTCACCTGCTACAAGGACAACATCGCTTCGGCCCGGACCATCCAGCGGTGCGGCGGCGTCTTGGAAAACGAGATTGTCAAGGACGGCCGCGCCGTCCAGCGGTACTGGATTGCGGTGGAATAAAAAGGGGGGGTCCCGGCACACCCAAACAGGGAGCGCAGATGCGCTCCCTGTTGACGTTTTCGGGCCTAAAATTTTGTGTGGTCGGGGTGGGAACCGATTTTGCCGTCCGCCCGGTGCTGGGCGTCCAGAATAGCCATGTCGTCCTGGTCCAGCTGGAAGCCGTAGACGTCCAGGTTGGAGATCATCCGCTCCCTGGTGACCGTCTTGGGCAGGGGGATGGTCCCCTTTTGCAGGGCCCAGCGCAGCACCACCTGGGCGGGGGTCTTGCCGTGCTTTTGGGCCAGCTTTACAAAGACCGGGTCCTCCAGCTGGCCGCCCCGCATCAGGGGGCTGTAGCCGGATACCAGCATGTCGTTGGCCTTGGCAAACTCAATGGTCTCCCGCTCAAAATAATGGGGGTGAATTTCAATCTGGTCCATCATGGGCTTTATGTTGATGTTATCGCTTAAAAGCTCCTCCAGGTAGGGCTTGTGGAAATTGCTGACGCCGATGGCCCGCACAAGGCCTTCATCATACAGCTTTTCAAAGGCCTTCCAGGTCTGGCGGTTCAGCTCCCGGTAGGTGTCCAGGGTATCCTTGGTCTTGGGCCAGTGGATGAGGTACAGGTCCAGGTAGTCGGTGCCCAGGTTTTTTAAGGTCTGGTCAAAGGCCTGCAGGGTGGATTCGTACCCCTTGCTGCTGTTAAGGACCTTGCCGGTGATAAACAGCTCCTTCCGGTCGATGCCCGACTGGCGGATGGCCTCGCCCAGGGTCTCCTCGTTGCCGTACCCCTGGGCGGAATCCAGGTGGCGGTAGCCCACCTCGATGGCCTCCCTCATGGCCCGTATGCCCACCTGTGGGTCGGTAATCTTCCAGGTGCCGTATCCGATGCTGGGGATGGAAACCCCGTTGTACATTTTGTAGGATTTTTCGACTTGAAACATCAATCATGCTCCTTCCTTGCAGTGCTTTATCCGTGCATGCAGATGATCTGCATCTTTCCCTCCAAAGTAAACTCGTCGCAGCCCCGGGAGATGAAAAAGGGATCGCCGGCCTTCAGCTCCATGCCGTTGACTGTGCCGTGGCCGTCGATGACAAAGCAGCCGATAAAGGGCTTTTTCCGGGGCACGGCGCCGCGGCCGTCCACGTCGTACAGCCAGGTGGAATAATCCTCGTTGTTGGCAAGCCACGTCTCCTTGACGCCGCCGTAGGTGCTGATGATGCGGGGGAACTGGAACTGCTGGTAGGGCACCAAAATATTCTCCCGGGTCTTGGGGATGTCCACGTACCGGGGCTTGCCGTCGGCGTCCAGCCGGTCGTAGTCCCAAAAGCGGTAGGTCACCGGGCAGGGGTTGGCCACCTCGACACAGGTGGTGCCTTTCTGGATGGCGTGAAGGGTGCCCGCCTTGATGGCGTAAAAGCAGCCGGGCCAGATGGGGTGGCGCTCCACCAGGTCCTCCCAGGCCTCCCGGGCAATGTAGTCGTCCAGCTCCGCAAAGGTTTTGGCCTTGTGGCCCATGACGATGTCGGCGCCCTCGGGGCAGTCCACAATGTACCAGCATTCGCTTTTGCCGTGGATGCCCAGATGCTCCATGGCCCAGTCCTCCCGGGGGTGCACCTGGACGCTCAGGTCCTCGGCCGCGTGGAGGATGCCGCCGCCCACCGGGATAATGTCATCCCAGCGCAGCTCGTCGGGGGTGCCAAAGTACTCCTTGTGGTTTTTGTACAGCCAGTCCATGGTCTGGCCCGCAAACGGACCGTCGGCAATAATGTCGCTGCCGCTAAAGCCCCCGCCGCCCGAGGTGCGGTTGTTGTTCCGGTCCAGGCCGGGGGCCAGCTCCCGGTTATACTTTCTGGCCAGGGAGCCGTCGCCCCAGATGACCTCCCACTCCAGCGGGGGGACCTTTAGCAAAATGACCTGTTCCATATGCTTCTCCTTTGCGTTTGTGTGCGGGGGCGCGGCAGAAAAAGCCCGCGCCCCCTTTTTGTACAGGCCCGCCTGGTTAAACCGAGAAATTCATATAGCTTTCCACAATGGCAATCTCCTGCCCGGCGCTTTCGCCGTGGGGCTTGATGAGGAACTGCCCCACCGAGGCGGGAATGAAGACGTTTTCGGCATAGTGGAACACAAAGGGCTCAAAGGAACCGTCCAGGCTTTCCACCACGGCCTCGCGGCCCTCCACCAGAACATAGGCCTTAACCACGCCGTCGGTTTCCAGGTACAGGGGCTTGTGGAACCAGTAGCGGTAGACCGAAAAGGGCTCCCACGCGTTGGTGCCGGAAAACTCCTTCTTCCAGCCGTAGCCCTTTTTGAGCAGATGGCGGGTGGACACCAGGTTTTCCAGGGTGAAGTCGGTGTCGATTTCGGGGTTGATGACGTTGGCGCCGTGCTCGATGTTGATGGGGCGGGGCTTGCCGTCAAAATCGATGCGGCCCCAATCCCACAGCTTAAAGGTCTGGACGCCGAAGATGTCAATTTCCAGCACCACGGTGTTGTCGCCCGAGGCGTGTACGGTGCCGCCGGGGATGAAGATATGGTCGTGGCGCGTCATGGGGATGTTGTTGACATACTTTCCGTCGTCAAAGGTGCCCGTCTCCTGGGCCTCGTTAAGGGCATCCACAAACTCGTCCACGGTAACGCCGTTTTTAAGGCCCAGATAGACGTGGCTGTCGTCCATAACGTCCATCATGTAGTAGCTTTCGTGGTGGCCAAAGTCGGAGTTGAACTTCTCCTGGGCATAGGAGATGGTGGGGTGTACCTGCAGGCTGAGGTTGCCCCCCTGCCAGGTATCCAGATAGTTGATGATGACCGGGGCCTTGTAGCCGTAGTTGGAAAACTGCCGGCTGCCGATGACGTCGTTGGGCTCCATCAAAACCAGGTCGTAGGCGGGGATGGAAATCTCGTTGCCCCCCGCCACCAGCTTGACGGGCAGCATCTCCAAAGATCCGGGCATGGCCCAGCCGATGTTCTTCTCCTGGGGCTTTGCGTTCAGCACCTTTTGGGCCCAGTGGCCGCCCCAGACGGCGGGGGTAAAGTTGGGGGTGTTCTGGATGGGGCGGTGGGCCATGTACTGAATCGCCTTGCGGAAGCCGTCGCCGCACATCATCACGGGGCCGTCGCCCTGGTCGCCGGTGCAGTCGATAAGGTAGTCCATCACCTTCAGCAGGGGGCGCTTGTGCCACAGCTGGACCCGTTTTTCCACAAAGCTGTCCCGCTTTTCCTTGCGCAGGGGGTCCTCGTCATAATTGGTGGCGCCCCAGTTGGGCAGGCCCTTGCGGAACCGCGCGGCCACCTCCTGGTGGGTAATCTCGCAGTAGATCAAAAGGTCCCCCCGGGTCAGCACCGCGGCGGCCACGCCGTACACGACCACAAGACCCGCGGCGCCGTCAATCTGCTTTTGCAGGCCGGCCAGCTTGTCGGGGCAGAAAAAGGCGTCGATGGGGTCGGGAATGTTGACGCCCATAATGCGGTCGTCGGTGATGTACTTGCCGAATTTTTCCTGAACAACGTCCTCGGGGTACTTGGCGGATTCCACATCCACCAGCAGGCTGGCGCCCAGCTTGCCGATGACGTTGTCCTGCATCTTCTTTTGGTCGATGCCGTAGTAGTAGTCAAAGACCACCACCAGCTTTTTCTTGTCCTCTTTGGCAATGCGGTCCTTCAGGGTCTTCAGAATGGCGTCGTAGCCCTTGTGGGACTTGCTGTCGGGAATAACCGTTTTGGGGTCCAGGTTGAAGTTGGGCACCCAAGTCTCGTCAAAAAAATAGCTTTTGCGGTCGCTCATGGCTCTCCTCCTGTTATTTTATAAAATTCCGGCCGCCGCCGGCTTTGCCTGACCAAAAGGGTTGTATCCGGTTTTGCACATGGGGGAAATAAAGATGCAGGCCTCCCGTCCGCCGCATTGCTCAGCTGTGGCAGCACAAAATGTCCAGCTTGCCCTCCAGGGTGACCTCGTCGGCGTCCCGGGAGACAAAGAAGTTGCGGCCGGGCTCCAGGGGCATGCCGTCGATGGTGCCCTGGCCCTCGATGACAAAGCAGCCCATAAAGGGCTTTTTCCGGGGCACGGTGCCCTTGCCGTCCACCTCATACCGCCACACCGAGTAATCCTCGTTGTTGGCAAGCCAGGTCTCCTTGACGCCGCCGTACCGGCTGACAATGGGCGGGAAGGTAAAGATGCGGTTGGGCACCAAAATGTTTTCCCGGGTTTTGGGGATGTCGGTATACCGGGGCTTGCCGTCGGCATCCAGCCGGTCATAGTCGTAAAAGCGGTAGGTTACCGGGCAGGGGTTGCACACCTCGATAAAGGTGGTGCCCTTTTGGATGGCGTGAAGGGTCCCCGCCTTAATGGCCAGCAGCTTGCCGGGGGCAATGGGCTCGTAATGGATGAGGCCGTACCAGTCCTTGCGGGCGATATAGTCGTCCAGCTCCTCAAAGGTTTGGGCGTTGTGGCCCATGACGATGCTGGCGTTTTCGGGGCAGTCGATAAAAAACCAGCACTCGCTTTTGCCGTGCATCCCCAGGTGCTCCTGGGCCCAGTCCTCCCGGGGGTGCACCTGGATGCTCAGGTTTTCGGCGGCATAGCCCACCCCCATCCCCACAGGGAGCACATCCTCCCAGCGGATCTCCTCCGGGGTGCCAAAGTATTCCTTGTGGTTGTCGTACAGCCACTTCAGGGTTTTGCCGGCGTACTGGCCGCTGACAATGGTGTCGGTGTCGCCAAAGCCGCCGCCGTCGGCCAGGCGGTCAATGTTGGCCCCCGGGGCCACCTTGCGGTTGTACTTTTTGGCGATGCGGCCGTCGCCCCAAATGGCCTCAAACTTCAGGGGTTCCGGCTCCAAAAGCAAAATCTTCTCCATGGGTCTCCCTCCTTTATGCTGCTGCGCCGGACCGGTCCGGGGGCCGGCCCCGGCAAATTTACCCGATTGCTGGGGAAGTATGTCGGTATGTACCTACAAACCCTGCCCTGAAAAAGGCAGGCCGGAGCTTTGGCCGTCCGGCCTGCCGCTGGCGGGGGACCGTGGTCAGGCGTGGCAGCCCAGCATGGTCATGTTGCCCTCCAGCACAAATTCGCCGCACCCGCGGGAGACGAGGAAGGGCCGGCCGGCCCTTACAGCCACGCCGTTTATCGTCCCCTCCCCTTCCACCACAAAGCCGCCGATAAAGGGCTTTTTGCGGGGGACGGTGCCTTTGCCGTTCAGCGTATAGGTCCACACCGAGTAGTCCTCGTTGTTGGCCAGCCACTTTTCCTCCACGTCGCCGTAATGGCTGACAATGGGCGGAAAGGTGATGGGCCGGTAGGGCACCAGGATGTTGTCCCGGGTCTTTTCAATGTCCAGCTCCCGGGGCTTGCCGTCCAGGCCCACCCGGTCCCAGTCCCAAAAGCGGTAGGTAATGGGGCAGGGGTTGCACACCTCGATGCACTGGGTGCCCTTTTGGATGGCGTGGAGGGTGCCGGCCTTGATGCCCAGCAGGTCGCCGGGCCGAATGGGGTCAAAGCGCATCAGGTTCATCCAGTCCTTACGGGCGATATAGTCGTCCAGCTCCTCCAGGGTTTGGGCGTTGTGCCCCCGGACAATGGTGGCGTCCTTGGGGCAGTCCAGGATATACCAGCACTCGCTTTTGCCGTGGATGCCCAGATGCTCCTGGGCCCAGTCCTCCCGGGGGTGGACCTGGACGCTGAGGTTTTCCCCGGCATTCAGGGTCCCGGCGCTTACGGGCAGCATATCCTGCCAGCGGATTTCGTCCGGGGTGCCAAAATATTCCTTGTGGTTGTCATACAGCCACTTCAGGGTTTTGCCGGCGTATTCGCCCGAATCGATGATGTCGATTTCGTTAAAGCCGCCGCCCCCGGTCAGGTGGTTATGGTCGGGGTCAATGCCGGGGGCCAGCTTGGCCCCGTATTTTTTGGCAAGGCTGCCGTCGCCCCAAATGGCCTCGCGGTCCAGGGGCGGGGGGGTCAGCAGTACGATTTGTTCCATGGTTTTTCCTCTTTTCGTGGTGGGATAATCGTGCCAAAAGAGTATTACCCCGGGCGGAATAATACTCTTTCGGGCAGGTACTTATCAGCGGGTGTAGTTCATATAACCCTCGACGATGGCGCACTCCTTGCCCGCGGCCTTGCCGTAGGGGCGGATGGTGTACTGGCCCACGGCGGCGGGGATATACAGGGTCTCGCCATAATGGAAGACGTAGGGCTCAAATGCCTGGTTGGGGCTTTCCACAATGGCTTCCTCCCCCTCCACCAGCACGTGCATCTTAATGACGTCGTCGGTTTCAAACTGGATGGCCTCGGTAAACCAGTAGCGGTACACCGAGTAGGGGGCGTAGGGGGATGTGCCGGAGAACTCCTTGCGCCAGCCGTAGCCCCGGGCCACCTCCTGCCGCTTGGAGATAAGCTCGTCGGCGGCCACCTCGGTGTTAAAGTCCACGTTGATGCAGTGCTTGCCGTGCTCGATGTTGATGGGGCGGGGCTTGCCGTCGTAGTCCACGCGGCCCCAGTCCCACAGCTTAAAGGTCTCGATGCCAAAGCAGTTAATCTCCAGCACCACGGTGTTGGTGCCCGACGCGTGGACGGTGCCCGCCGGGATGTAGACATGGTCGTGCTTCTTCATGGGGAAGTCGTTAAGGTATTTTTTGTCGTCGAATTTGCCGGTCTCCTGGGCCTCCTCAAAGGCGGCCACCAGTTCCTTCAGGGTGACGCCGGTTTTGACGCCCAGGTACACATGGCTGTCATCGCCGGTGCCCTCCATGGTGTCCATCATGTAGTAGGACTCGTGGTGGCCGGTGTCGGCGTTAAACATCCGCTGGGCGTACACCTTGGTGGGGTGTACCTGCAGCGAGAGGTTTTGGCCGTGCCAGGTGTCCAGATAGTTGCTGCTGACGGGGGCGCGGTAGCCGTGCCAGGACAGCTGGCGGGCGCCGATGATCTTTTTGGGCAGGTAGAAGATAAGGTCCATGCCCTCCAGCATAAAGTCGTTGCCGCCAAAGTTGAGGATGATGGGCAGGCTTTCGGCGCTGCCGGGGGTGGCCCAGCCCACGTTGGGCAGGCTGGGGTCGGCGCCCAGCACCTTCTGCGCCCAGTCGCCGCCCCAAATGGATTCGGTCCAGCGGGGGCAGCTTTGGTAGGGGCGGTGGGCCATGCTGTTAACGCCCTTGTCAAAGGTCTCCCGGTCAACCATGACCAGGGCTTCCTCGTCGTTGCAGTCCATCATGTAGTCGATGACGGGCAGAATGACGGTGCGGTGCCAGTACAAAACGCGTTTTTCCACAAAGTTGTTTCTCTTCTGGCGCTTTAAGAACTCGTCGCCGCCGTTGTCGGCGCCCCAGTTGCCCAGGCCCTTCCGGCGCATCCGGTCGCCGATGGTTTTTTCGGTGACATTGCAGTAGACCAGCACGTCGCCGCCGCAGACCACCTCGGCGGCCACGCCGTACACCACCACCAGGCCCTTGGCGTCCCGGATGGCCCTGCGCTGTTTTTCCACCGCGGCGGGGTCAAAAAACGCATCCACCTGGTCGGGGATATAGACGCCCATAATGCGGTCCTCGGTGATATACTTGCCAAATTTCTCCTGGATGACGGGCTCGGGATATTTGGCCTCGTTTGTGTCGATGAGGGTGGCGGCGCCCAGCTGTTTGATGACCTTTTCCAGCAGGACGCTTTCGTCAAAGCCGTACATATAGTCAAAGGTGACGACCAGCTTTTCCTTCCCCTCTTTGGCAATCCGGTCCTTCAGCGCGCAGACAATGGCGTCGTTGCCCTTCCAGGAGCAGGTGTCCTTGATGGGGAACACCGGGCGCACATTAAAGTTGGGGACCCAGTTTTTGTCGTAATAGTAGCTCATACAAACTCTCCCTTTCTCAAGCTTTGCTCAGCCATGGGCCCGCCGCCGCCCGGGCGGCGGCCCTGTGATCCGTTTTGACAGGGGCGTCCCTCCGCCAAAGCCGCGCCCCTTCCGCAGGGGCGGCGGCCGTCAGCGGTTGTAGCACATATAGGCTTCCACAAAGGCAATCTCCTGGCCTTCGGCTTTGCCGTAGGGGCGGATGGTGTACTGGCCGACCCCCGCGGGGATATAAAACACCTCGCCGTAGTGGGCCACGTAGGGCTCAAAGGCGTGGTCGGGGCTTTCCACCACACACTCGGCGCCCTCCACCAGCACGTGGACCTTCAGCTCCTTCTTGGTCTCCAGGGTCACCGAGCTTTTGACCCAGTAGCGGTAGACCGAGTAGGGGGCGTAGGGAGAAACGCCGGAGAACTCCTTGCGCCAGCCCACGCCGCGGTCCACTTCCTGCTTTTTGGACAGCAGCTGGTCCCGGGAGACCTCGGTGTTAAAGTCCATGTCGATGCAGTGCCGGCCGTGCTCGATGTTGATGGGGCGGGGCTTGCCGTCGTAATCCACCCGGCCCCAGTCCCACAGCTTAAAGGTCTGGGTGCTGTAAGCGTTAATCTCCAGCACCACGGTGTCGGTGCCCGACGCGTGGACGGTGCCCGCGGGGACATAGACGTGGTCGTGCTTTTGGACGGGGAAGTTGTTCAGGTACTTGTCCTCGTCAAAGGTGCCCGTCTCCTGGGCCTCCTTAAAGGCGTCCACCAGCTCGTCCAGGGTGACGCCGGTTTTGACGCCCAGGTAAACATGGGATTTTTCGCCGGCGTCCATGATGTAGTAGGATTCGTGATGGCCCTTTTCCATGTTAAAGGTCCGCTTGCCGTATTCGTAGGTGGGGTGCACCTGCAGGCTGAGGTTGCCGCCGCCCCAGGTGTCCAGATAGTTGACCACCAAAATGCCGGAGTAGCCGTGGACGGACAGGTGATGGGGGCCGATGATCTGCTTGGGGAGGTAGTACACCAGGTCCATGGCCTCCAGGGTAACCTCGTTGCCGCCCATCCTGACGTTCATGGGAAAGCGGTCGATGTTGCCGGGCATGGCCCAGCCGATGTTGTCCTTGGTGGGGTCGGCGCCCAGCACCTTTTGGGCCCATTTGCCGCCCCAGATGGAGGGGGTCCAGCTGCCCATGGTGGTAAAGGGGCGGGTGGCAATGCTGCGGACCATCTTATCAAAGTTTTTCATGTCAATCATCACAGGCTGGCCCTTCAGGTCGTCATGGCAGTCCACAATGTAATCAAAGTCGTTCAGAATCAGCTGCTTGTGCCAGTTGAGGATGCGCCCCTCCACAAACTGGAGGCGTTTTTCCTTTTTCAGCTGCTCCTCGCCGCCGTTGCCGGCGCCCCAGTTGGGCATGCCGGCCTTATAGCGCTCCTGAATGGACTGCTTGGGGATTTCGCAGTACACCAGAATGTCGCCCCGGGTGACGATGGAGGCGGCCACGCCGTACAGCACCACAAGGCCCGCGGCCTCGTCAATCTGCTTCTTCAGCCGGGCCACCTTTTCGGGGTCGAAGTGGGCGTCGATCTGGTCCACGGCAAACACGCCCATAATGCGGTCGTCGGTGATATACTTTCCGAATTTTTCCTGGATAACCGCCTCGGGGTAGTGGGCCTCCTCCATATTCAGCAGGGTGGCGGCGCCCAGGGCCCCAATCACCCCGTCCAGCATGCCCTGTTCATTGATGCCGTAGTAGTAGTCAAAGACCACCACGGTCTTTTGGCCGCCCCTGGCGGCAATGCGCTTTTTCAGGGTGTCCGCAATGGCGGCGTAGCCCTTTGCCGACTGGGTGCCCCCAATCTCAAAGACAGGGTGCATGTTAAAATTCGGCTTCCAGCTTGGGTCGTTAAAATAGCTCACAAAGGTACCTCCCTTTTCTCTGACATTGCTAGAATGTCATGACATTATAATCATACTTGAACTTGCCCCAAATGTCAATTGAATCTTTGCCCATAGATAGGGGTTTTTTCGCGGGAATTTACACACTTTTTCCAATTTTGTCCCCCCGCCCGCAGCCGGACGGCCCTGGGCGGCGGGGCTGTTTTGTTCCCGGCGTCGCCGGGCCGCGGCAGGCCTGTCCGTGCCGCCGGCCATACGGATGCGGCCCCCGGACCGCACTCCCGGACGGTGCCGGCGGGGCGTCCGCTGTGATTGGAACCGCGGCGGGCGTCCGCCCAAAGGTCCATGGCGGATTTCCGCTTGAGGCAGAGGCCCCCGGCACGATGTCGTGACATTATGATGATATACGATTTTTACCAATCCGTCAACCAAATCTTAAGCCATTTTGCCGCTTTTCTTTTGTTAAGTTTTTTCGTATAATAAAGGGTAGAACATGTAGAAACTTGAGGGAGGCTGCAAAAGATGCTTCGTTCCGACACCATTACCCGGCAGGAGCTGTGCGGACTGTTTGACCACACCCTGCTGAAGGCCTTTGCCACCGGGGCCGATTTTAAAAAGCTGTGCAGCGAGGCCGCCGAGCACCACTTTGCCATGGTGGCCGTCAACTCGGGGCCCACCGCCCTGTGCAAGGACCTGCTGGCCGGCAGCGGGGTCCATGTGGGCGCCGCCATCGCCTTTCCCCTGGGGCAGACCACCATTGAGGCCAAGGTGTTCGAAACCGAAAACGCCATCCAAAACGGTGCGGATGAAATCGACTATGTCATCAATATCGGCGCTTTGCGGGACGGCAGGTGGGACTATCTCCGGGAGGAGATGGAATCCATTGTCCGGGTATGCCGCCGGGCCGGCGTTTTGTCCAAGGTCATCTTCGAAAACTGCTATCTGACCAAGGAGGAAATTGTAAGGCTGGCCGAAATTGCAAGGGACGTGGAGCCCGACTTTATCAAGACCAGCACCGGCATGGGCACCGGGGGCGCCACCGTGGAGGACGTCCGTTTGATGAAGGAGACGGTGGGCGGCGCCGTCAAGGTAAAGGCCGCGGGGGGCATCCGGGACTGGGCTGCGTGCAAAGCCATGATCGACGCGGGGGCCGAGCGCATTGGAACCAGCAGCGCCCTGCAGATTTTGGAGGAATACAAAAAGGCCCGGGGCTAAGGTCCCGGGCTTGCCCACGTTGTGGGGCGTTATTTTGTCTGCGGGGTTCAGGCCTGGCAGTACCGGACCAAGGTCTCGGTCAGGTCCTCCAGCTGCTGCAGGTCGCAGTTGCTGTCCTTGCCGGTGCGGGTGCCGTATACCACCACGTCGTCCCCCACCCTGCTGCCGCAGGTAATCATCATGGCCTTGGGGAAAAGGGAGAGGGGCGACTGTTCCAAGGCGTCCCCCTCCAGCGCCACCGGCTCCAGCTTCAGTTCTCCCGCCTGCTGCTGGGCCAGGGCCTGCTGATGCTCCCGGGCCTTGGGGCCGGCGCCCACATACATCCCCTCCCCCCAGGCCACGCAGTCCAGCAGAATGACCTCGGCGTTGCGGTTTTTTTCCTCCAGGTACGCCTGCAGGTGCCGGTACCCCAGGTAGGAGTTGGCCGCCTCGTCGCAGAAAACATAAGCCACCTTGCCGTCCAGGATGCCCACGGTGTCAAGCATCTGCCAAAGGACCGCCACGGCGCCGCTGTTTTTATTAAAGTTGTACCAGTTGGCCCACCGCATCAGACGCTCAAAGGCCAGGTAGTTGGCCAGCGCCGCCAAAACCATCACCGCAATGCGCACCGGCCAGCTTCGGCCCCAGGTGAGCACGATGGCCGCCGCGCTAAGGCCCATGACCACAAAGGAAATGACATTTTTCAGGATGAGGTTCTTCTTTTCCTGGCCGCGGTTTTTATCCACGGAAAAGGGATAGTACTTCAGGTTAAAAATGGCCCGCTCCGGGGTGTCGTACCCCGCCACCAGAATCTTCTTTGCTTTTTTGATGTCCCCCACAATGAGGTTCGAGGTGGTAATGCCGCCCATCACCTTGCCCGCAAGGCCGCCGCTCTGCTCGGTTTTCTGCTCGATGCGGCAGGGCAGCAGCGCCTTTGTAAACTCGGTGGTAAGGTAATTGAGGAACCGCCCCTTTTGCCGCGGGCTTCTGCGCTTGGCGGCGGATGTGCAGAGGAACACAAAGTTGTCCTTCAGCTCTTTCATGTTGCACCTCGATAAAAAGATTGTCAAAGCGCCCCGCGCTTTTTGTCATTATAGGTTTTTTGCCCGGCTTTTTTTCAAAAAAACCGGTGGGGCCTGGGGCAAAGCCCCAAGCCAAAGTAGGTAAGGCTATTATACCAGACTTTTAAGAAGGGGTCCAGAAGATTATGACAAGCATTGATAAAGCCATTCCCATTCCCCTGTACTACCAGCTGAAGCAGCTTCTGCTGGAGCGCATCGACCAGGGGATCTACCCCAAGGGGGAGCCCATCGCCTCGGAATTTGAGATGATGGAGGAGTTTGGGCTCAGCCGTACCACCGTCCGCCAGGCCATTGGCGAGCTGGTCAACGAGGGGGTGCTGGAGCGGCACAAGGGCGTGGGCACCTTTGTGGCCGCCCGCCCCATGCCCACCGCCACGGGCCGCATCAACATGAGCCTGAACGCCGGGCATGTGGGAGGCACGTGCACCCGGGTGGCCTTTGGCACCCAGCCGGCCGACGCCGCCATTGCCGAACGCCTGGAGCTTGCGGCGGGGGACCCGGTCTATGTGCTGGACCGCCTGCGCTGGGTGGACAAAAAGCCCCTGGCCTTCTCCCGGTCCTATGCGCCGGCGCGCCTTTTTCCCACCATGCCCCAGGACCAGGATGAGGTTACGGCGGGCCTGTATAAGTACATAGACAAGGCCGGCTACTGCATCACCGAGGTCCATCAGCGCATGGAGGTGGGCAGCAGCGACCGGAAGGCCTCCAGGCTGCTGGGCATCCCCACGGGGTCCACGGTGTGGATCGTAAAGGAGCTGGCCCTGGCCGAAAGCCTTCCGGTGGAATACTCCATCGCGGTAATCCTCCCCTATCAGGGGCTGTGCTTTGAGGTCATCAGCACCCGGGAGGAGTTTGAGGGCGGGGTGCGGGATAACCTAAGCGCCCTCAGACCGTTGTAGCCACAAACTGGCACCGGCCCTTAACGGCGATGGCTCCTGTCCCCGCGGGGACCAGGAAGCTGTCGCCTTTTTGAAAGTCCAGGCTGGCGCCGTCATACCGGACGCTGCCCGCGCCGTCCAAAAACAGCAGGTGGGTAAAGCTGCCCGGGTCGGCGGTCAGGTCGCATTTCTCCCCCACCGTGTAGTGGGTGCTGGCAAAGTATTTGCAGTCGGCAATGGGGGTCTTAATGCCGCCCTGGGCTCCGGCGCTTCTGGCTCCCTGGGGGGCCAGGTCCAGCTTTTCCATGCTGGCCACCTTTAGGGCCTTTTCCACGTGGAGCTCCCGGGGGTTGCCGTCCTTATCCCGGCGGTCGTAGTCGTACACCCGGTAGGTCAGGTTGGAGTTCTGCTGGATTTCGCAGATGAGGATGCCGGCGCCGATGGCGTGGATGGTGCCCGAGGGGATGAAGTAGATCTCCCCCGGCTTTACCTCCACCTTGTTTAGGATTTCCAGGATGGTGTTGTCCTGGATGCGCCTTTTAAATTCCTCCGGGGTGACGGTGCGGTTAAGGCCGAAGTACAAAAAGGAGCCGGGTTCGGCGTCCACAATATACCAGACCTCCGTTTTGCCGTACTCCCCCTCGTGCGCCAGGGCGTACTCGTCCGAGGGGTGCACCTGAATGGACAGGGGGTCCTTGGCGTCGATGAGCTTGATGAGCACCGGAAAGAAGTCAAAGGCGGCGGCCCGGGCGCCCAGGCAGGCGTCCCCCTGTTTTTTAAGGTACCGGTCCAGGGGCATGCCGGCGTCGGGGCCGGAGCCCACGGTATTGGTGCCGTCCTTGTGCACGGCCAGCTCCCAGCTTTCGGCCACCTTATCATAGGCGCAGTCCTTGTTGTACTGCTCCCGCAGGCGCACGCCGCCCCACAGGTAATCCTTAAACACCGGGTTCAGTCTGATCATTTCCATCCTTATGCCTCCTTCTTTTTTCCGGCCGCAGCCTGTCGGTTTTCCGCCAAAATCACCCGGGCCGCCTGGGCCACCCCGCGGACGGTCTGGTGGGCGTGGCGGCGGACCTCTTCGGGTGCGCCCGCCATGCAAAAGCTTCTGCCCGCGGCCCGGAACATTTCGATGTCGTTGTAGGAATCCCCCACCACGGCCACCTCCTCCATGGACAGCCCCATCCGCTCCGCCAAAATCCCGATGCCGGCGGCCTTGCTGTCGCCGTCCCGCAAAAAGTCCACCGAGCGGGGGGAGGTGATGACCGCCCGCAGGCCGGTGCCCGCATAGTGGGCATTTAGGATGTCCCGGTACTGCTCCACCGTGTGGGGCGGGCTGATGCTGATGAAGATGTGGCTTAGGGGCGGCACCGTGGCGTCCTCCAAATACTCCTCCAGGGAGAGGGGATACATCCGCTCGAAGCCGCAGCGGCCCTCCGCCCTGCCCTGAAAGTAAAACCGGCGGCAGTCCTCCAGGGTGTAGTATACCCAGGTATTTTCCACCGTACAGCCCATAAAGCCGTGGATGATTTCGGGAAAGTCCCGGATCATGGCGCGGACCTCTTCCTTGGGAAAGGGGTTGTCGTACAGCACCCGCCCGTCCATCCAGGCATAGCCGCCGTTAAAGCCCACCGTGGGCAGCAGCAGATTGGGGTGCCTGTCAAAGGTGGACAAAAAGGTGTGGTGCCGCCCCGTGGCCAGCCCCAGGCGCACCCCGGAGCGCTTCAGATCCGACAGGGCGTCCAGGTCCTCGCCGCTGACGCCCCCCGTCTTTTTGTCGTACAGATGGGGCTTTGGCAGCAGCGTGCCGTCAATGTCGCTTACAAACAGTTTGATCATGGGTCCTCCGTTATGATGATATTTGCGTACCCGGCCCCTGCCGGGTTTTTTCAGCTTTTATTCCACCCCGTTCTGAACGGGGTCCTGCGTTGAAGCCATGGCACCGGCCCCTGCCGGACCTTTGAATTTTTATGCCAATCCGTTCTGAACGGGATGCCGCGTTGAAACCGTGGCACCGGCCCCTGGCGGCCTTTGGATTTTTATGCTATCCCACTTTGGGCGGAGTGTCAAGGCTCAGCCGGGGTCGTTTCCCCTGGCCGGGATGTCCGGAGCCTTGCCCACGGCGGGCCGGTCCGGGGCGAACATGTAGTACAGCACCGACAGACTGGCCCCCAGCACCGCGACCCCCACAATGTTGATGGTGGTAAACTTGACCGCCATCACCCCCAAAATGTAAAACACCATCAGCTTGATGTCCTTTAGGGAATTTGCCAGCAAAATGGCCATGCCCACGGCGGGCAGCATCCCGCCCACAATCTGTCCGATGACCAGGGCCTGCTCCGGGATGAGGTCCAGCACCGACTGGGCATACTGGGCGCCCAGCAGCACCGTGACAAAGGGGATGCCAAACCGGATGGGAAAATGAATCACCGCGGGCCAGAGGATGTAAGCACGCTTCATGGCCGGAATATCCACCCGTTCAATGGCCCTGTCACCCATGGCGTAAAAAATGGAGCAAAACCCCTCGTAAAAAGTAAACAGCGCCGCCCCCAAAATGGCCAGGGTGGCGGACAGGGCCATGGCAAAGCCCACGTCGGCCCCGGCCACCAGCGCCAGGGGGATGCAGGTGTAGGAGACGATGTTCATATCCCCGGACATGGCGCCGCCCATGACCAGGGTGGCAAGGTAAATGGTCTGCACCGCGCACCCCACAATGACGCCGCTGGACACATCCCCCAAAATGATGCCGCTGATAAAGCCCCCGGCAATGGGCCCGCTGATGGCGTTTTTAAACCCGGAAGTGCCCGCGTAGGGACATTCGGTACTGGACAGCCACCCGAACAGGGCGATCAGCGCCGCCTTCAAAATCATCTCCACACCCCATTCCGCAATTGTAGCTATGTTAGATTGTTATAACATAATTAGTCTATTCTATTTCCCACCATTTGTCAATTGCCCGGGCCTGCCGCCGACCGAAAAAGCCGGCCCCCAAGGGGGCCGGCTTTCCAATCGCTTTCCGGCGGGCCGCCGGGGTTTTTTAGGGGACCAGCAGACCGATGGCGCCGCCCACAATGGCAACCACCACGTACAGAATCATCAGCTTCAGGG
>CALGIL010000254.1 GCA_937914895.1 uncultured Angelakisella sp. | reverse complement strand
TTCCGGGTAAAATCCCTGCGGGAGGTGGCGGGGCTTTTGGAAGAGGGGCAGAACCGGGCCGGCAGCCAGGGCTAAAAAGCGTACCTTGGGTGCAAAAGGAGTGAGGATGAAGCGGAGATGGGTGTTTAACGAGGACGTACAGGCCTATGACCGACGGCGGCCCCGGTACTGCCCCCGGCCGCTTGCCGACCTGGTGGATTTTTTCTGCAATTTGGTCTTTTTAGTAGTTTTGCGGCCTCTGTTTTAGGGGGCCGCATTTTGATTCTTCAGGGCAGTTGTCCGGGCCTCTTCGCGGCAAGGCCCTTCCTGAAAGACATAAAACCCCGTGGCGCGGGTCCCATGAGACCGCGCCACGGGGAAGCTTTATGGGACCATCCGGCCAGACGGGTGCCGATAAACTCAGTCCTTATTAAAGATTCTCCATAGGGTGCATTGTGTATCGGCATCATCAATTTATACCAAGAGTTGGAATGTATGAAAGACAGAAGATTATTAAAACGCCGCGTTACTCCACAAGCGGAGGGATCGTGATCATCAGATAATAGACCTCGGAATCCGGCACGGAAAGGTTGAGTGTCGAAGCCCCCGTGGTCAGGATGTCCCTCAGCTTTTGAAACATCGCCTGGTTATGCTCAATAGCCGCATAGCCATCCAAAGGCATGGGGGTCGGATCGGCGGTGTAAATGCGCTCAAACATGGTCACACAATGGATATAAATACGAATGATCAAATCGGCGGGCAAGGGCATTTGATATAGCTGATTGATGTGCTCGATAATCGTCCGGGCTCCCTTTTCCGCTTTTTTAATATCCAGGGATGGGGCGAAATAATACAGATGCTCTTTGACATAATTCAGCTGTACATCCAAGGGCATACCAGCGATGTCCTCCACATCAATGCCGCCATTCAGGGGCAGGTTAATCCCCTTGCTGCGCAAAAGATCACGGGAGCCGTTGGAATATAGAAATTGTTCGATGCTGACATAGGGCACACCGGGAATATCCGGATTCATAATGCCGATGACCAGCTTGACCCTTTTGCCAAGCTTATGGGCAATTGCAAAGATATCGTCCTTAATGCCCAGGGGCAGGATATCCACGGTGGAGGCCACGGACAAATCCTTCAAAAGCATCTCGCGGACGATGCGGGCGCTGCCGATCCCCGTGATGCAATAGGTGATGATGACATTGCGCATGTCGTCCCCGCTTTCGTCGGCGGAGGGGGTAGCCGGCCAAATGGTGGTATCCAGGGCATCCATGGCCTCGGTCAGGTAATGGGCACACTCGCCCATCAGCGCCGCGGCAATTTCATCGATGCTCTTGGTGGTCATCAGAATCATACGTGCGCATTCCAGAACGATCATGGGGTCCAAAACCGGCAGAATACGAAAATGAAGCAGCGAATCTTTGGACAGGGCGCGCCCCAAAACTGAAGAAATATTAAAGCCGCAAAGGATCAGGGTATCCCGGAAGTTGTTCCCCAGTGTGCCATAGATTTTAGAACGAATCGCTCCCGTATCCAGATTATCAGGCATATCCATCGCTTTAATCAGGTTTATCCCCAGCAGGCTGTTGGCAAAGGTAGCAATGCCGGAAGCGGAGTTTGCATATCCGCACAGCAGAAGGTTGACCGAGGGCTGAAACTGGCCGGCCGAGGTATGGGCCAGCAGCATAGCAAGAAGGATGCTTTCGCCCTCCATAAGCTCTATGCCAAGGTAGCTTTTCAGCATGGGCATCATCTGGGCGATAAACGCCTTTTCCTTGGGGAACTCCGGGGTGTTTTCAAAGCCGTTGGGGCTGAAAATGATGCGCCCCGCGTTTGCATAGGATTTCAGCTGCTGCAGGTAGTAGGCGGTGGAGCTGATGATTCCCTGGTCGTAGGTCTTGCCAAACTCGATGGCGGCGTACCGAATCAGCTCGTTTGTAGCCTGCCACACCACGGGGGAAATAGAGCCATAAAAAATCCCGGACGGGTCCGGCTCCCCTTCGGCCGCGTTGCGGGCATGCTGCTTATACTGCTGGCCCAGGTCGGTCACAATCAGATGCTCCGCCTCGCGGATATCCTTGCCCAGGTCGCGGTAGACCTGCATTTTCTGCTCGACAAAGTTCTGAAAGTCAAAGGGCTGCAGTGGATTGCTCAGTGCCGGTGAAAAGGAGATGGGATGCCCGCACGGAATTTCCAGGCCCCCGCCCAGGCTGGCGGCGGCAAAGTATGCGTCCACATGTTCGTTGGCGACATAGTGGATGCTTAGGTTGCGCGAAAGGTTGTAAATGTCAATGGTCAGGGGCGCACTGTCATTTTGGTTTTGCTTTTCGCAGATCCAGTTGCTCTGTGCGCAGGCAACACGGATCTCATTACGCAGGTCGCCAATGTTGTTTTTTCCCCGAAAGGAGACCAGCAGCTTTAAAGCCTGGTAGGAGACGTGGATGGAACGCCCCAGCCGCTGTGCCTCCTCATACAGAAAATGGGCGATAATATTCAGGCGCTCGTTGACGGGGCGTTCGCCCAATTCCGAAATTTGGATGACAAAGGGGATCCTCCGCTTGAAGGTGTCCAGGAGAAAGTTGGAGGGATCCTCGTTGGTGGCCCCCACAATCATGATGGCGGCGGATCGTTTGCCGGTGTCGCCCAGCCGCCGGTAGAAGCCTTCGTCAATCAGGGTAAACAGCATCTCCTGCCCGGTGGGAGGCAGACGGTGCATTTCATCTAAAAAAAGGATGCCTCCATCGGCGAACTCAATCAGCCCGGGTTTATCCTTTTCCGCACCGGTAAAGGCCCCCTTGACATGGCCGAACAACTGGGTGAGCAGCAGCTGCGGGTTATCCGCATACTCGGCGCAGTTAAAGGTGATAAAGGGAACGTCCGTGCCGCGGATGTCGGACAGGTACCTGCCCATTTCCGAGGCCAGCAGAGACTTGCCGACACCGGTTTTTCCAATGATCAGGGTGTGGATTCCGTTGGGCGGATAGGATACGGCGGCACTGGCCACCTGGGTTTGGTATTTCAGGCTGCCGTCATAGCCGATCATCCGGGCAAAGGGGGGCAGCTTTTGGAATGGGCCCTCTGCTTCCGGCTTTGCAGCCGGAAAATAGAGGATGGGCCGGGTGCCTGCCGCCTTCAGCCGTCCCAAGGAGGCCAGCTCCTTCAGTGCCTCCGAGGCCTCCCCCTGCCATATGCCAAAGCGTTCCGCCACCGTGCTGATCTGGACGCCCGTCCTGCTGCCGGCGCTCTGTGCGGCAAGGCATTGTTCCTCAACAAAAGCGTAAATTTCATCCAGCCGTGTCAAACGCGTCTGCCTCCTTTCTCTGCCGCCCGGCGGCATATGGCCCGGCGGGGCCTTTATTCGTACCGGATGCGCATAGCCTGACCGCCCAAGCCCAGCTGAGCGCGGTATTTGGCCACCGTCCGCCGGGAAAGCTGGATGCCCTCATCCGAGAGAGCCTTTGCAATTTCCAGGTCACTAAGCGGGGCCGATTTGTTTTCTTTGGCAATCAGTGCGCCCACGGCACTTTGGGCCAGCTTCGCGGGGTATTCGCCGGGGCCGATTCCCCCGGAAAAAAAGTGCTGCAGGGGAAACGTGCCCCAGGGGGTGCTGATGTATTTGTCGCGGATGCAGCGGCAGACAGTGGAGGGGTGCATCCCGATCGCTTCGGCGGCCTTCTTCTGCGTCATGGGGCGGAGAGCTTGGGGCCCCTCCACAAAAAACTCCCACTGCTGATCCACAAGATAAGCAGTAAGCAGCTGCAGGGCGCGGTGACGCATATCGATGCTGCGAATGAGGTCGGCTGCCTCCCGCTTTTTCTGTTTTAAAAACTCGACCGCGTCCGCGCTTGCGGCTTCCTTCATATAGTCCGGGTCAAAGGTCAGCAGTGAGCCTGCATCGCCTTTTACCTGTACCTGCACCTGCTGCCCCCAAAAGCGGACCGACACATCAGGCAAAATGTAGGGTGTATATCGCTCTCCGGCAAAACAGCTCCCGGGCCTTGGGTCCAGTGTCTGCACATAGTCCAGCATTTTCTGAAGCCGGGGGCGGCTTACCTTGTACTTTCGCCCAAGATAAGCAAACTTCCGCTGGGCAAGGGCTGCCAGATCCTCCCGCAGCACTTCCATAAGGATGCTGTAATCCTCCACCGCGGCGTCCACCTGCAGGCACAGGCACTCGCTCAGGTTTCTGGCGCCCACGCCCCGGGGCGAAAAGGTCTGTATCACCCGCAGGATATTTTCGGCCACGGCATTGCTGCAGCCGGCAGCGGCTTGTATCTCCTCCAGGCTCTCCTCCAAATAACCGGTGCTGCCAATATGCGCAATCAAATATCCGGCCACACCCGCCTCCCCTGGGGAAAACGAGCACAGCTCCGCCTGAAACCGAAGGTGTTCATAAAGCGAATATTCCTGGCGGCCAAACAAATGGTCCTGGAATTCCAAAAAGGCGAAGTCGGCCTCCGGCCGCGGGTACGCCGCACCGCTGTCTTCGATAGGAGCGTCATACCCGGTATCCTCCTGTACCGAAAGGGAAGAAATGGGTATTTCCATATTTCCGTAGCACGGTTCCAGGTACGGATTGCCCAAAGCGATGTGGTCCAGGTACGTCTTCAAAGAAAACAGCGGCATGGAAAGAAGCTGCAGACTGTACACCGTCTGCGGCATCATTTTTTGTACCTGCCTGCTGCGTATGGACTGTTCCAGCATAGACGACACCTCCCCACAAGGATGTTAGCAGCGTTTTGGCGGCATGGAAATTGCATGTATATAGGGCGAACGACTTCCTTGCCAAAGGGAGCGGCACAGCGGCAGACACCCTATTCCGTCATAATGCAGAATTACACAAGAAACTGCCCGAATTTGTTGATTTCGGTACGGAACAGGGTCATTATAGCATGGAATACATAAATAGAAAAGAGCATGTTGAATATTTTGTCACCTTTTTCAATTACGGTGGCACGCATATTGCATATATGTAGGGTGAAAAGTGAGGAGAGATCCATGACAACAGAAGACTTTCAGTTACCGTTTGCACCGGACACGTACATTGGCTTTGTCAGTGGACTTGTCCTGGAAGCAGGGCGCATTCGTTCCAAGATCGAAATTGATTGCGGCGGCAAAAGTCATGACGTCAAGTCCTTTCTGGGTGTTTTAAACACAGGCATTTCCCCCGGCGCAGTTTTTACGCTGCGTGCCGAAGGAGATGACGAGCAGCAGGCGTTGGCACAGTTGTCAGCCTATATCAATCGGTTTCGGTAGCGTGCCATTATGGGGCCCCAGGCCGTGGCGGCGGATACCCACGCGATGATAAGGCCAATGGGACAATGGGAAAGGAGGTGAAAAAGTGATTCGGGTTGTATTGGCAACACACGGCGGCTTGGGGAAGGCCATGCTTGAAACAGCGGCTCTTATCAGCTGCGGAACGGAGAATGTTCGGACCATCGAGCTGTATCCCGGCGGCGGAGCAGAGGATGTGGAGGCCGCTTTGCGGCAGGAATTGTCCGAGCTTGAGGAAGGCGACGAAGTCCTCTGCCTGGTGGATATACCAGGGGGAAGTCCCGCGCGCGCCGCTGCCGGGTTGGTACTGGAGTCGCCATCCCTTCATGTTGTCTCCGGGCTGAACCTTGGCATGCTGGCGGAAGCGCTGCTTCTTAAAGACAGCATGGATATTGAGCAGCTGAAGGGGCACATCATGACGGCAGCAACAGGAACCATAGTTGATCTTGGCAGCAAACTGCTGGAGCAATTGCAGGAAGATCCAAAAGCAAAGAAAGTAATGGAGGGAATAGTATGAGTTTCTGGAGTGTTTTTATTGTAAGCCTGGTTACCGGCCTTGCCTATTTGCAGCGGCGCATGCTGGGGGACTGCCAGCTGGAAAGACCTATTGTGCTGGGGCCGCTGGTGGGCCTGCTGCTGGGTGACATGAGCACCGGCCTGCAGGTGGGCGCCTCGCTTGAGCTGGTGTTTATGGGCGCTCAGGCCATCGGGGGCTCGGTGCCCTCCAACGTGGCCATTGCCAGCGCGCTGGGCACCGCGGTATCTGTGACAAGCGGCTCCGGGCTGGAGGGGGCGCTGGTGGTGGCCATCCCCACGGCCGTTGTGGCCTCCTCTTTTGAACTGTTTGCAAAGACGGTCTGCTCCTTTTTGGCCCATGGTGTTGACAAGTATGCGGACGCCTGCAATCCCCGGGGGATCTCCTTCATGGTCCAGGTGGGCAACTTAATTCACTTTTTGGCGTATTTTCTTCCCACCTTTTTGGCGCTCTACTTTGGCTCCGAGGCCATTACATCCCTGACGACGGCCATCCCGGGCAACATCATGGCCGGCATTACGGCGGTGGGCGCGCTGCTCCCGGCCCTGGGCTTTGGGTTGCTGCTCAACAGCCTGAGCGTTCAAAAGCTGATGCCCTATTTTTTCATCGGCTTTGCCATTGCCGCCTACATCCCCGCCTTTGGTGTAATGGGGGTGGCAATCCTTGGGGTGGCGTACGTTATCCTGCATGTCAGCACCAATAAGGCGACAACGAATAACTAAAAAGGAGGAAATGGCAATGAGTGAAACAAACACGACCGTCAGCACCAGCAAAATTGATAAAAAAGAACTGAACAGACTGTTCCTCCGCTCCAACGCGATTCAGTCCGCCTTCAACTTTGAGCGTATGCAGGGCCTCGGCTTTATCTGGGGCATACTGCCCCTTCTCAACAAGCTATATCCGGATAAGGAAGACCGCGTTGCGGCCTACAAGCGCCACTCCGGCTACTTTAATACGCACCCCTGGCTGGTGGGGATCATCTTTGGCATTGTGGCCTCTATGGAGGAACGAAAAGCCCAGGGCGAGGAGATGGATGAGGAAAACATTCAGGCGGTTAAGGGCGCCCTGATGGGTCCCTTGGCCGGCCTTGGCGATTCTTTGTTTTTCAGCACATACCGTCCTATTGTGGCGGGCATCTGCGCCTCGCTGGCCCTCAGCGGCGTTTCGTTCGCACCCATTCTCTTTGTGGTGCTGATCAACGTTGTGCACTTTGGCGCACAGTGGTGGGGCGTGCACAACGGCTACAAGCTGGCCGACCGGTTCCTGGAGGAACTGGAGGGTATGCAGATTCAAAAATGGATGGAAGCGGCCACCATTCTCGGTTTGCTGGTGGTGGGCGCCCTTGTGGCAACCGCCATGAACCTGACTACGCCCCTTACCTATGTGGTGGGTGACGCCCAGGTGGTACTGCAGGACATGTTTAATAAAATCCTGCCCAGAATGCTGCCCCTGGCTGCAACTTTGTCGGTGTATGCCTTCGTCCGCAAAGGCAAAAACGCCATGTCCGTCATGCTGGGCATTATTGTCGTCGGCTTCGTTTTGGGCTTTTTCGGAATTCTTTAAGCAGGGATATTTTATGGGGGAAGGGGATATAGGCCTATATCCCCTTCCCCGGGAACTTTGGAGGCCTTTATGAATCAGGTAAAAAAATTGCTGCGGGGCGGTCGGGTTTTTCTTGAAAACGGGACGTGGGAAAGCTGCGGCGTCCTTTTGGAGGAAGGCCGCATTGCGGGACTGCTGCCCGAAAAGCAGGAGGTCCCCGCGGACATCCTGCAGATTGACTGCTCCGGCAAACGGATTGCCCCGGGTCTTATTGACACCCATGTGCACGGTGCGCGCGGGCGCAATTATATGGAGGGCTCCGCAGAGGCGGCGGCCGCCATTTCGGACTTTCTCATCCGGGGCGGCACAACCAGCTGCCTGGCAACCACAACCAGCGCTGGCCGGGCGGATGAGGCCGCGGCGCTGCGCGGCCTTAGGGAGGCCAGTATGCATCCTGCAAAGGGTCAGGCGGAAATACTGGGGATTCACCTGGAAGGGCCCTTCATCAATCCCCGGAATCGGGGTTCCCAAGCGGAGGAGAACATCCGCGCCGCCAGCGGCCCGGAGCTTGAGGAAATTGCCGAAGCGGCGGCAGGGGCCCTTAAAATTGTTACCCTTGCGCCCGAAATGGATGGCGCCGCGGAGGCCATCGACTTCTTTATCCGGCGGGGGATCAAGGTATCCATCGGCCATACATCGGCCACCTTTGCCCAGGCCCAGGCGGCGCTGCACGCCGGTGCCGGCAGGGGGACGCACCTGTTTAATGCCATGCCGCCCATCCACCATCGGGAGCCCGGTGCCGTGCTGGCGCTGCTGCTGGACCCCTCCGCATTTTTGGAAATGACAGTGGACGGACATCATCTGGCGCCGGAAATCATCCAAATGGTCCTGAAGCTGGCCGGGCCGGAGCGCTGTGTGCTGATTACCGACGGAGTGGATGTACGGGGCTGCGGCGACGGCACCTTTCAGCGATGGGAGGGTACCACCGTCATTGTCCGCGACGGGCAGGCCAGAACCCCCAAGGGATCTTTGGCCGGAAGTATGTTATCGCTGTCCGACGCGGTCCGGAATGCCGTCCGTCTGGCCAAGGTTCCCATAGGCACTGCCATCCGGATGGCATCGGAAATCCCGGCGCGTTCGGTCGGTGTGTTTGACCGAAAGGGGTCCATATCCCAGGGGAAAGATGCGGATTTCGTAATCTTTAACGAGGATTTGTCGGTGTGCATGACCATAGTCAGGGGGGACATCGCCTACCGCGCGGCCCCATGATAAAAAAGCCCGGGCGATTCATCCCATAGTTTGGCCGCGTGCCCCAAGGACAGGCCGAAATGCAGGGCAGTCCGAATTTAAAATAGATTTCGCATAAAAAGGAGAGTATCGGCTATGAAAACAGTTCTGGTCCGCATTGACGATCGCCTGATCCACGGTCAGGTGGTCGTTGGATGGACGCGCTCCGCGGGGGTGACCTGCATTTTAGTGGTGGATGATCAAACGGCGCGTGATAAGGTTCAGTGCTCCCTGCTGCGCATGGCGACACCGTTTGGGATTAAGTCCGAATTTCTGACAACAGAAGATGCCGCGGCAAAAATAAAGGCGGATGCGTTCAAAGGGGAAAAGGTGATGATCCTTGTCCGCGGACCTCAAACCATACTCGACTTAATTGACCGCGGTGTGGAGATCTCCAGCCTCAACATCGGCAACATCCGCTCGGCAGAGGGCAGAGTCAAACTGCTGGGGCATGTCTACGCGACACCCGACGAAATTGATGTGTGGAAGCAGCTGGACCAAAAGAATATTAAGATGTCCGCCCAAATTCTTCCCGACCAAAGCAAGGTCGATTTTAACGAAGTCCTGAAAAAATTGTAGGGGGAAGGAGCGCGGGTAAGGGGACAATCAAAAAGGCATGGCCGGTGCCATGGCGCAAACCAAGTACATAGCAACAGGAGGAATCAAGAATGACCTTGACAGAACGGGAGATTTTTTCCCAGCAGGA